>NZ_JBVVQI010000007.1:0-242247 GCF_055811495.1 Mesorhizobium sp. WSM4830
CTCCCCAAGGCGTGGAATACCGAAGCTGGGGGATGAACGCGCAGCGATCCCCCCACTCGTGATTGACACGATTGTTTGGGTGAATGCCTTTTGCTTGCTGAGTGCAATCCTGAATGCATTCGGTCTCGTCAACGCGTATCCATTTCTCGCAGCATTCATCACGTTCAACTCCGCGTCGTTGCTCTTATGGGTGCTGCTTGCGCCGAGGAAGGGGCGCGCACGCGAGGCGTGCAACATAATATTCCTGCGAGGTTTCCAGCAGGCCGCTCGTGCCGATGTGGCGAACCGCGTGGTTCCCAGCATTGGCTGCTACGGAAGGGTGATATGGCCGGTCAACATCATCAAGCAGGATATCCAGGATCCCACGGGCGAGATGTTGTCCGATGCAAGAGGTCAACCCAAACTTTCTCGGAGTGACGCTTGGAAGGTCGAAGTTGAAAAGCTGATGAGCGAATCCGATCTTGCGGTCATCGACTTCACCTATCCCAGAGAGAGCTTGAAGTGGGAGATTGACCAGTGTCTCGAAAGGTTCACTGCTAAACGCATCATACTGATCGCGGAGCTAAGTCCGCACGTGAGAGATGACTATTTCGAAATCTGCCGCACATTCCCGGAAGTCTTAGAGGTCAGTTCAATGGTCCCGTTTTACCCTTCGCGATACTATATCCCAAGCAACCCCCTGAGATGGTGGGTTTTCCGGTTCGAACACCTTTTGGACGCACGCATGCAGGAAGTGGCGGAACAGACGGTTGGGGCGAACGCCGGGCTTTCGGCGGCGAGAGTATAGATGGCAAGAGCGGTCGCATTTCTGTTCAAGTTGATCAAAGCGCTCGTCTTCTTTCCAATCGCCTTAGCAATCGCCCTGCCAGTTGCCGTTATATACGGTGCCGTGGGAGGCGTCCCGAGCGCGGTTATCAACACCTGGCCGATTATCCAATTCTATTACGACTGCTGTATCATGGAGCTCATTCCGCAGCGGTTGAGCGCGCGGCTTTTGCGTCCGATTGAGGCCTATATCGACTTCTACTCGGACCCGCGCAGGCGATAGCCGTCGCCCCAGGCGCGCGCCGGCACAAGCTCGCGGCGGCCACCGCCATGGGCGCCCAATGATTGATCCTGTTCGAAAACGCGTAGTCATCAACCTTCCCACCACGCTGTTCAAGCCATGCAAGCAGGGTTAAACGGGCGTCAGCAATTGATTTTCGCCGTGGATTAACTGCACTAACGAAGGGTTGTTCTCTATCGATTTGCTGTAAATGACCCTGCTGATCATTTCTGCCTGCTCGCCACACCGTGACGGTATTGTTATCATCATCCCTTCGGAGGCTTGTGCCCTAACATAACCGGGTGTGCCTTCACTGCCCATTTTTGTGGAAGGTACTAATGAGCGTACACCAGGTTCATGTCTTTATTAGCCATTCCTGGGCATATTCGGGGCATTACGATACCCTCTCACGCTGGATTTTCGGCCAGAATTGGCGATTCGGTCAGGCCAGGATCGACTTCCGCAATTACTCGGTCCCAAGAAACGATCCTATTGTGGATGCCCCCAATGTCAGGACTCTTCGCGAAGCAATCTATCGACAAATAGCACGAAGCCACGTGGTGGTTATTCCGACCGGAATGTATACGCACTATAGTAAGTGGATCGGAAAAGAATTAGAGGGGTCACTCGTCTACGACAAGCCGATCCTTGCCGTCGATCTGAGAGGGGCTCAACGAACTGCCAGTGTTGTAGGCAATGCAGCTACGAAATTCGTATCATGGAACTCTGCGTCAGTCGCCGCGGGTATCTGGGATCTTTATTGTCGTTGAAGAAGAACCAGCGTAATTCGACCTTCGGGCTATATCAAATTAAAATATAAAAAACTATTTATATGATTTGACGCGATTAGCGCGTTGTTGAAGGCAAGAGGGGTTCAATGATTAAAGTTTTCCTGTCCCACCAATCAGCTGATGCGCAGACGGCCAGTCTCATTGCCCGTCGACTTAAGAGCCTTCACGATATTGACTCCTATCTGGACGTGATTGACCCGTTCATCGATCGCAAGGGAGAGGACCTTGCTGCACATATCCAGGCGGAGATGAGCAAATGTACGCAATTGCTCGCAGTAGTATCTGAGGCTACTAAGGCGTCGCAATGGGTGCCTTGGGAGATTGGTGTTGCGACCGAGAAGGACTATCCTTTGGCCACTTTCTTGGCTGGCTCTTCCCTCCCGCCTGAATTTCTACGCAAATGGCCCTATCTGCGAACAGAAGCCCATCTAGACCAGTACGCGCTGGCGTCGAAAGCCGCCGAAAGGAGTTTTGTCCAGAAACGCGCTACCTTAAACGAGGGTGTGGCCCGAATTCGATCGACACAAGAATTCTTTAGAAATCTTCGAGCTGGCATTGGCCAATGATGTGCCTTTGAATCAACGGTCAAGAGTGCCCGACTGTTGATCGGGACTGGCCAGGATGGATCGGACCACCTTTGCTCAGGTGCTCCCCCGCGTAAGGGAAGCACCGGACGCAGCATGTCCGGAGATTGTGTGCCCCAAATGCACGCGACCGGGCTTGCGCAGGCAACAGTTCGCTCACGGAGGTGTTCATGAAAGCTAGGTTTGAAACTGGTTTGGATGCTCTCGCGGCTCAGTGGCCCAAGTTGGGTGAGCAACCACGCCATCAACAAGAAAGCCCTCCGCCTTGATCGGGCTGAAAGACCCCGTGGCACGGTGCAAATCCGTCCCCCAAGCCTCGCTCCTCGCTACGAGTTTGTCGCCGCCCACACCAGACCGCTTCAGGTGGACCGTTAATGAGCAGAATTGATACCCTCAATCGCGAAATGGTTCGCCTCAAGGACGCCGAGGCAACCTTGGGTGAGGACATTGCCAGAACAGAGCAAGCGGGAGCGAAGGCACGGGCGGAAGCTGATAAGAAGCGCGAAAGCGCAATGAAGACGCGCTCCCTTTCGAGCCGGAAAAGCTATCTGCGCTCAGCCGAAGCAGAGGAGAAGAAGGTCGTGGCCGCCGAGAAGAAACTGGCTGATCTAAGGAGGCGGTCGGCGCGAAATAGAGCTGCACAGACCGCTAAAGCGCGTTCGTTGCGTTCGGCGGAGCAGTCGGAACATAATGCACAGAATCGTGCCGACCATCGCCGCCGGCAGGTCGAAAGGAGCCACACAAAGGACATCGCGAGGCTTTCGCGCCCGACCTTGAAACTAATGATGGTGCGCGAGCCCCAGCCGGAAAAACTCCGTGTTCTGTATCTGACCGCCAATCCCGAAGCCATCGAGCAAGAATTCCGCAATCCAGACGGTTCAGTTGTGAAGGAAAGCGCCTGGCTTCGCACAGAGGCCGAAGTACGAAGCGTCAAGCAGGCGCTTCGCGCCTCTCGCTATCGCGAGCTAGTCGACTTCGACCATCGTTCGGCAGCTACCTATGAGGACCTCGTTGATGGCATCAATGACCTGCGACCCCACATTGTCCACTTCTCGGGGCACGGCGGAAGCAAGGGTCTGCTTTTTGACAACGGGAGTGTCGATGCTCCGGAAGGGCATGAGCTTTCGTTTTCGATCCTCGCCGAGACCCTGGCGGCCACAGATGAGCCCCCGACACTTTTGGTGCTGAACGCATGCGATACCCTTGAAGGCAGCGACGCTATCCTGCCTGCGGTTCCGGTTATCATAGCTATGTCGGATTCAATCTCCGATACCGCAGCCGCTCTGTTCGCGACACGCTTCTATGCAGCAGTGGCAGCCGCCCAGTCAGTCGGCTCGTCGCTGCGTCAGGCCACCGCGGCGATGCGAGCGGCGTTGTTGGAGGATGCCGACCTACCACAGATCTCAGTCCGTGATGGCATCGATGTTGGCCAGCTTGTCCTTGTAAAGGTTGCACGCGCGAAGGCCGACTTCGAGGAGCAACCGAATGGTGCGATTAGGATTTCCGGTCCCGTGACCGATCTGGTCGGCGGACTCAGCGAACTGATAACGACTCTGATCGAACTAGGCCCGGAAGGGGAAGAAGTCATCGCCAAGTACAGCCGCAGACGGCAGTCCCGAAGCGCAGCACATAATTTAGACGGATTGAGCTTCGCCCCACACGGGTTCCTCGAATACCTCGAACGGATTGCTGCAGGGGAAGCCACGCTGGAAGACTTGCATGGCATTCGGATACAGTTGGATTCCACCGAAGAGTCAATTGAATTCCATCTCGACCAACTTAGCGCCTATCGCGAAAAGCTGCGGGAGGCGCGAGGCATGGTAGCTTCTGAAAAACTCGACACCATCATGTATGATCGGTTTGGCAAGGACCGGCTGCGACAAATGCTCTCCGAGCTTGCCCAAACTGAGGACAACACAGACCCTAGATCAGATGCGACAGTAGCTCGGGCAAAGGAAATATTGGCTGCCGTGAAGCAGCTGAATATTCAAATCGCCGAGCTCCACGACATGATCTTGGAGCCGATCCAGCAGGCAGATTGATACCCTTGTCACGCACCTTTTGGGAAATGGCTTCACGCGGACATCCGACAGGCTAATTTAGGTGCAGGTCGAGTTGCGTGTCATCTTGCTGGCTATCTTATGGGACAATCGGTGATCGACGCCCCAAAATGTCCCGGATTACGGGCAGATACCTTTGCACCTGTTCCCGATCGCTATTCTTTTCATCCTCGTCGAGGTGGTCGTAGGGAAGTGCAATCAATCGTTCCCACTGGGCCACCAAATTGGGCGGTATCAACAAGCTTCCGTCGGCCTGCATAGAGCACTTAGAATGCATATATCTTTGCCAGTGCGACCATCGATCGTGCTCGATCGCGGCCAATTTTTCAAAAATAGACGACAGCTGGGCGTCGATATCATCCTTGTTCATCGTTAAATCCTTGCTCGCTTCTTACTGCGGGGTCAGTTCTTCTCCCACCTAGCGGGTCTAGGCCCGTTAGGTCGTGGGCGAGAAACATGCCAACCAAAGCATTCGTTTTATACAATAATGCGGACCCTTCCTTCGCACAGAGGGTAGCCCACATGTTCAGAGTGGACGGCTTGGACAAGTATCTGGATGCGGTGACGATGCCACATCGAGGGTGGTCCGGACTCGGCCGACCGTCTGATGGCGCGAATGAGCGAGTGTCAGCAAACTCGCGGCCGCATTTACCTACACCAAGGATTCGTGGGTCTGAGGAGATCGGCGTGGGGTTGGAGAAGGGATGAGGGTTGCGGACAGGCGCTTTTTCCGACCTCACTGCAAACAAGTATTTGGACTCGGTCAATATTCGGGAGCCGTTGCCGCTTCCGGATCCGGAATCGGCATAGCGTCGAAACTCTTGGTGCCCGGTTGCTTGGTGCTCGTTTTGCATTCCTTGCTGTCAGTCGAAGAGTCTTGGAGGATCGCCCCGCCGTTTGTAGGCGGCACGAACATAACCGCCCCATTGATCGAGCAGGGCGCGGCACTCCTGACCGTGGATGAAAGACGGACCATCCGCGAGACTAAACTCTGGGAGGTATAGGCCGGTTACGCCACGCTCCAAAACGCCCTCGGCTAGAACTCCTTCTTCCTTAAGGATCAGAATGGGCAATCCCAATTGAAAAGCCATCGCAGGCTCAATCTGGCAATATGGACTTGTGAACCAGACGTTGGGGTCGTCCCGTTCTGCGAAGCCCGGTAAATCGGCTGAAGGATACTTCTTCACTGCCGATGCGTGAGTCCGCCGAAAAGCGACCGAAACTAAGCCGCAGCAATGAGTTAGCAGCCGTCGAATACCGACAAGCGGAGCATCGTAGTCGTAGCTACTGCTGGCCGGTCCCATCGTAATGGGATCAAAACCGCGTTTCATCAGTTCGTCAGTGAATTGCGCAACGAAGCGTTCCTGAGACGCAAGATGCGGTGTAGGTCGGCTGACGAAAACGGGGACTTTCACTAGTCGCCTCCAAACCAGTCGCGCATATTCGCAGCTTACTGCGCTAGCACCTAAAGTAGCCATGCCGAGTCGCGCACGAAGATCCGATCGAGGTTCGCATCCAGGACCAGTCCAACCCTGGTCGGGCATGGTAGCACTGTGACACCGATGCTTGCTCCCTCCTCCAGTGCCTGCAAGTGGCTCACCCAAACTTCAAATCTGGTCATTAACCACGAGGCGCCGGTAATGCTCGCCGAGAATGGTCAGCCTGCAGGATTTGCCTTCGATTGCGGCATGGAACATATGCGGCGCGCCGACCGGCACCACCAAGTTCACGCGATTGAGCTTCTGAAGAATGGCGAACCGGCTTGTATTCTCCGCTATTGGATCGACCTCCACCCCGCTGATCGGCCTATAGGGCTCGAACGTGGGGTCGAGCTCGAACTGGTGGTGGGCGCTGGGAAACAGTGTTGCGATCGCCCTCAGATCCTCGAGGGCGATCGGCGGAGTAACTTGACGAAGTGATACGAAGCTGTTGACGTTTGTGCGGAAGATCGGGCGCTGACGTCCCCAAGACCCGAGCGACTGATCAATGTGCGCGTAAACGCTTCCCGGCGTAATCTCCCCGACCAGATTGGCGGCGGCTCCCTCGAGAGCGTCAACGAGCAGGTTCGTGAACACTCCGCCTTCGTCGGTCTCGTGGGCGTACTGCTTTTCCGTCGACGCGGTGAGGATGGTGAGCCCGTAGGTCAGCTCGGCAAAGCGTGGATCATTCTCAGAAGAGCCTGCAATGCCCGAGTGGCAGCTGTCGAGCAGGATTATCTTGTTGGCGACTTTGGAATCGTTGGCAAGTTTGAGGATCTCTCCCATCGGCAAGCCGTCGTCGCCTGTCGCCGTGTCCGTAGCGCACAGGTAACCGCCGGTAGCCTCGATGTGGCCATGGCCCGCGAAGTAAAATAGTGCGACCTCCTCGTCACCCGAGAAGAGGTCGCGAACCTCCTCCTTAAGGGCTTTCCGGGTGACGATGTCGTTGGGACCGGTACCGGTCAGAATCTTAGTCTGGAAATTTTTGGAGGTGTCGCCGTTACGGTCGAGCGCCGCCTTCACTTTGTGGGCGTCGTCGACACACCCCGATAGCTGGCCCAAGTCTTCATAATAGTCGATCCCTACTATAAGCGCTTTCCTGCCCTTTCCCACGATCATAGCCCATCGATAAAGTTTGCTATAGTTTCCCAGCCCCATGCCTTGGTGGTCACGCCGACTGCCGACGTCCTGTCGTCTGAATAGGCCCAGATTCCGAGGACGGGGACACCCTCCCCCCGCGCGCAAGCGATCTCCCACTTCTGGCCCGAACTTGAAAGTGAGTTCTTGCTAATTAGTGCGATCACACCATGGGACCGCCGGATACGCGTGCGCACCTTCGCCTTCCAGTCCTCGGTGTAGGCCTCCTTCACCGACATATCGATGTATTCAAATGGCGAGTCCGTATGGAGCGATTGACCCTTGAGTAGATCTCTCGCACGCTCGTCCTCGATCGCGAACGCGACGAAGATCACCTTTTTATCCGCCATGCTAAAAATGCCCGCGCTCCCGACAACAACACCCACAGATCATGCGCACATCGCTGGATCAAGGGCCATTGTATTCGTGCAGACTAAATGCAGGCATTTCCGAGCTCCGCCATCGGTTCGGTGCTGGGGCTAAGGCGATGCAACAAGGATTAGTTGTCAGCAAAAATATTAATCGAAAGGGCTCCCGGCAGGCCGGGCGGGGAATGAAACCGGTACCTGTATCGCTCCGCGACCGCTTGCGTCATCCAGGGCTTCGTCCAATCCGTGACGTAGTTGAAGTAGAGATCCTTCGTTCCTTCCGGCCCGAAATGTAGGAAGCGCGCGATTGATTGCGGATTGGGATGGCCATGAAGGTTCCCGTTTGTCGAGATCGCCATCCGTCGACAGTCGAGCATCTCGATCAGTCGATTTGAGGTGTTCTTGGCACTCCCGTGATGCGATGCCTTAATAAGGTCGACCCGATAGCGCCCCCCTTCGGCAGCCGCGAGCGGCTCAAGCGAGGACGCGAGCAGGTCCGGATGCGCGTCGCCAGCGAACAGAACTCGACGACCGCCCCACTCTGCGACGAAAGCAATGCTCGTCCCGTTCGGCAACTCTTTGTCGGTGGGACCAGGCGCAACCAAGTCCTCAACGACTAGCGGATCCGGCACCGGCGGCCGCTTCGCCGCCCTGCGTATCCCGCCGCGTCGGCCCAGGTCTTCCTGCCGTCTCCAATCCTCCCATCTGCCACCGAGCGCGGTGAGATGGGCCTCGTCGGGCGACAGCATTGTCAGCCGCAGTCCGGCCACGTCGATCTCGCCGGGCGCGGACTCGATCTTTGCAACCCCGTCGGAAAACGGTTCGTTGACCGGCCAACCGAGCGTGGAAAGCGCTACGGAGTAGGCGTCGCCCTGCTTCATGCTGCGGGTACGGATCGAACTCATCTCCCGACGGCCATTGTACCAGACCTGCTGCGGCGCAATCGGGCGGCTAACGTCCTTGAGATACGCCAATGCGCCCTCGATATGGTCGCCGTCGATGTGCGTCAGGACGTATAGCTCTAGTCTCTCGCCGGCGTCGGCGATCCGGGCGAGGTGGCCGCGAAGATGGTGATAGGCTCCAGCCCGGCCACCATCGACGACCATGTGGTTGAGCAGGCCGTGATCTCCCCAAGAGAGGAGCAGGCAGTCACCATCGCCGGCGGGCAACATATTAAGGCAGAACGTCGCCAAATAGAAACTCCTCAGGGACCCGGACGGTCCCGGGGATCAGTGCTTACGGTTGAAGCCAGAGACGGCAGGTCTTCCTTGCGTATCGAAGGATGCGGCTCAGTTCCTCGGCTCCAGATCTGAACTGTCATCTTCGAACTTTCTGACTACGCCACTTACACGCCGATGCTATCTGAATGTAATTTTGAGAGCTTTCCACTACCCGTACTGAACGAACGACAGTCTTCTGGATCGCAGAACACGACGAGGAAACTCCGGCGATACGCGCAGAGCAGTTGGTACGCCTTGAAAGACAGGTTCGCGCAAGGTGTCGCCGATTCCCCCAGTTGGCTAAGGAGATCGGTCGGACACATTGACGGGACGATAATCAGGCACCCGGGATTTTCGATCGTAGACCGACGGGTGTATCTGCACGTCGTCTGGTATGCATCGTGGTTCCCCACGGGGTATATACCAGCCTAAAAACGACCACCGTTTCCATTCTCGCCATTTGACACTTTTGGGAAGGAGTTCAAGGATCCACCACGCCCAATTGAGCGAATTGTGCAACTTGCCGGTCGCGTCGGGCGCGACATAGATGTGTCTGCCGTCGGTCAAGGCAGTCCCTTCAACGAGATGCTGGTACATCGAGGCATCTATCAGCAGGCCCTGAGCAGCGGCCTCATCGGCAAGCCAGGCCAAAGGGAATTTCGAAAGCCCGCTTTCAGCCTCGAGGTAGCCTCCGCCAATATCGGAATGCACGCCGGCAAACGCCATTTGCACTGTGTCTTGCTGATCGTTGCTTGGTGGATTGGCAAAGGGCACCGGCGCGTACTTTTGTCCCGGCTCCCACCGGTTCAACCGAAATAGCCGCCGTCGCTCGTCGATTGCCACTGCTTGTCGAAAACAGCGCACGCCAGGATTGGTGCGTGTGTAGGGCAAAGTGCGCAGGCTGGGCAGATAGAACCGGTCGGGGCGCGGCACGATCATGGATGCCACCGTGTCCCATACTCCGAGAAAATGGATAGGGGCGCGGCGCGTGCTCATGATGCGTGCAAAATCCCACACAAGGCGCAGGTTGTTGTCTTGGCGCGCCCGCTTGTAGGCCGTCAGGCCATAGGAGGCGACGTTAAGCTGCTCTGGTCTGAGCAGGCCAATTGCGTAGATCAAACCGGCCACAGCACGTACCGTATAGGAGCCTCGGCTGAACCCAAAAAAGAACAGCTTGTCGCCGTCTTCATAGCGCTGACAGACGAAACGGTAGGCGTCCATAATGTTCTCGTCCAAGCCGTAGCCTGTCGCCAGACCGAAAACCCCCTTTGCGTTCTGAAAAAACGAGCTCCAGTCACTGCTCAGCCCGATCGTACCCACCCCAGGATTGTAGTAGACAACCTGCTGTGCGTTCTGTTGTGCAATTCGATACAGCTTGAGAACATTGGAAAGATTGCCCTCGACCTCGTTTCCCGTTCCATCACAGAAGACAACGATGTTCTTGTTCATCGACCCTCGACCTCTCCCCTTGACTTCCAAAAGCTCCCCAGAACCAATCAACATGTTACTTGGGGAAGATGACAGATCGTCGAGAACGCGTAGCACAACAGCATAGTAGCAATGACGTTTGGCTTTTGCCTATCAAAACGCAAGTTCGTACAGGAAATTATTTTATGCGATTGTTGCCTTGGCTGCGGCAACAACACATTCAGATTTCATCTGCAATGCCGATGAACGTGGCGCCGCACGCAAGTGCCGAAGCGCGTGCTGCAAGCATGAGCGTATCGATCTGCTTGATGCGCATCGACCTCGTCGGCGTCGCTGCAGCGGCGCGGCATCGTGCAATCTCACTTTTCGTGAGACGCGGTTGCAGCACGATCAAGACCTTCGACGCGGAGGCAGGCAGCTTTTCTACCGCCTTTAGGAAGCCCTCGCGATTGGGCTGTTTGACGCCGTCGTGCCAGACTGCGGCGCCAATCTTCTTCGCCTTTCCCCGGGTGAGTTCATGAAGCAGCAGACGTCGATCGAGATGGCGGATGTTTTTGACCGCTTGCGAAACGACAATCTCGTAGTCGGCCGGCGCTGCCTCCCGATTGGCAGCCTTTGATCCTGAGCCCTTGATGTGAACGAGGCTGATGACTTTTGCTTCGGGTTCGATATGGATGAAATCAGCCAGTTCCATCGATCCGTCATCGCTTGCAAGCCAGCCCTTGGGATTGCCGTCAGGTCCCAGAAACATCTTTTCGCACACATAGGCAAACAGCGAATTGTCGCCGTCGACCGCGATGCGTGTGGGGAGCGGTTCAGCCTTGCTGAATGTAGGCTTCTCGGTGTCGACGGCATAGCCGGCGAAGGTCTGAAAGCGCCAGCCAAACGGCTGGTCCGTATAGCCGCCCGCATAGCAGTGGCCCTGCGCAATTGCATGGCCGCTCTCGTAGTAGATCTTGACCTTGTCGATATCGGTGAGGAAGCCGGTACACTCATCCCGCGCGGCGTCTTGCCCAGGCTCTTCATCAATCCACGCGTGGTCGATCGTGACGTCCCCACCAGCGAGGGTTATGGAGAGTTCTATCAGGCCGAGCCGCTGGCCTCCCAGACTGGGTTCAACGGTGAGGGACAGGCCATCTGTGGGCTTCACCACATAGGTTGCATCGAACGCCCACCGGCGCGCTGCTTCGCGATCCGCGTCTGAAATTTCATCCTCGGAAAGAAGCTCCGCAGGTATGACTGAGATCGCGTATGCGTGCTCGACGCCGGCAGCGCTGTCAATCGCTTGTGATAGTGAGGCAAACGGGTCGACAGCGCGCTTGCCCTGTGTCGCATGGGCGATGACCGCGGCCAGCTCGGCCTTGAAGGATCGCCAATTGCTCGACCGTCTGACCCAGATGCGCGCTCCACCAGGTGCAGCTCCCACCACGGGAGGTTTCTTCTCGGCAGTCTTCAAACCCGGGACATCCGGAACCGTGCGTGCCGCTGAATAATAATAGGTCTGATCACCGATTGGATCGATCGCGTACTCCAGCGTCGGTCCTGTGAGTGCCTTGGTGTCCGCTTTGGAGGATGTCGGCGTGTGGATCCCGTTCAGCCAGATTGCCTTTGCTTCAGGTCCCACAAATGCGGCAATCGCGGCGCGCGACATGCGCCTTGCCACTTTGAGGTCTTTGACGATCCGTTCGCGCATCGCGCTGTCGGAAGCGCAGATGGCGAGGCT
Organism: Mesorhizobium sp. WSM4830; assembly: GCF_055811495.1. Classification (NCBI taxonomy): domain Bacteria; kingdom Pseudomonadati; phylum Pseudomonadota; class Alphaproteobacteria; order Hyphomicrobiales; family Phyllobacteriaceae; genus Mesorhizobium; species Mesorhizobium sp. WSM4830. The sequence continues at coordinate 11,835 of NZ_JBVVQI010000007.1, forward strand.
CTTTCCTTTTGCTGCGACGACCACCAGGTGGTGCACAACGTCTTCGAGTTCAACTGCGGCCAACCAAGGCGGCGCTCCTGCTTCTCGGTAGACCAAAGCCTGAAAGTAAATTCCGTCATCCTCCTCAAGGGTAGTTGTTGCGACAATGCGCCGTTTGCGCGCCGTCGATCGTCCTGCGTGTTCGGAAACGGCGCGGATGACCTCCCTGACAAGGCGCTCGTCTTCCAGATCGCCTGTCGCCTCCAGCAGCACAGGCGCCAAATAAGGCAGCAGATCATCCAGCTTGATTGTTTTGGCCAATCAGGAACTCCCTTTAGCGTCGCAGCCGACGGCGACGATAGTTCATCAAGTTTATGGTCTTGGGTCGCGGACGTTTCCCGGTCCCATAGAGAACTCCCTGACGCGTGTAGAATCCCTGTCGACAAGGGATCCCTTAGCTCTCATGAGAGCCGACGTTATCGAGACACTCGAACGAGAAATTCGGATCGACGAGCGGTTCCTGGACAATTGCTGTGTACGAATGGTGGTTGCTGGTTCGGATGCGCCAACGCGACGGAGTTTACAAGCCCCTCAAAAACCCTCGGCTGGCTCGATCGTGATGTCCACGAAACCATTGCCGGTGAGGCGTGCCTCGAGATCGGTTCGCAAAGGCTGCGGTCGATCAAGCCAGCGCGCTTCGTAGTCGTCATAGTTGGGAAGCTGCGCGAGCTGATCGGTGCTGAGCGCGGTACTGTATTTCTTGGTGTTGCTGACGCGCTTGCCGATCTCCAGGAGCAGTGTGGAGCGCGGAATCACTGGGTAGAAGGTACGCTCGGTCGAGACGACTGCCTTGGCGACGGGCTTGGCGTTGTCTTTGGGAAGCGGAAGAATGGCGTTGAGGATGGTGGCGGGTTCGGTAAGCTTACCGTCTTCCTTGCTGTTCCAGGGCGTCGCGTTGATGCTGCCGTGGTGGCCGATCTTGAGGAAATCGACTGGCGTCTCAAGTTCGAGCTTGTGCAGCTTCCAGGCCGTGTTCCAGGCAAAGTTCTTCTTCTTGTCGCGATAGGCTGAATTCCATTCGGCGTCACCGACAAAGAGAAGCCGGCGGCCGCGCCATTCGACAAGCAGCATGACGCTGGTGTTGTTGACGACCTCGCCCTCCTCCTCGGCAAAAGCAAAGGCGCCCGACATCATGCGCGATTGCAGGCGCGTGAAATCCGAGCCGCTGATGTTTGCGGGAGCCGGCCCGGTTTTCCGCGCCTTCGCCTTGCCCTTCAGCAGGCCGGTCGAAGCAGAGAAGCCATGCAGGATGTCCTCGGCGGCATCCCCAAGATAGTAGGTGTCGATATCGAACTCGGGACCCAGCACCTTGAAGGTAGCCCCCGACAGCGTCGCTGGTTGCAGCTGGGCAGGCTTCATATCCGCGTGCACGTAGAGCGGCGTGATGCCGTTCTGTTTCGGGAGTACCTTGCGCAATGCGTCCACGGCGCCGTCATTGGCGATGCTGTAGCGCGCCGCAATGTCTGCCAACTCCGCGCTCAGCGCCAGATTGCGGGCGGCGATGCCGCGCATGGCCGTTGCCGCCATGTCATGCAGCTGATGCGCGAACTTGGCTTGCGGATGATCGCGATTCATCGCGACGCTCATCCAGAGGTTCTCGATACGAATGTCGGTGAACCAGGCCGGATCGAAGCCCTTGATGTGGTCTTCATGTTCGTGGCTGACGACCAGAAGGTCGAGGCGCTTTCCGCTGCCTTCGATAGGCAATTCACCCTTGAGGTGATCGAGTGCCACCTTCAATTCCGCGGCGCTGCCTTTTTTTCCGCAATCGATGAGGATGTGGAAATCATCGATCTTGCCGCCCTTTTTACAGGCTTTTGGGATGCGGATGTAGATGCAATCGCCAACGCCGACATTGTAAGCGCGGATCAGGAGCTGATCTGCCATGGCCGCTCTCCCATCTCCTCGTCCTTGTCGCTGCGAATGCCGACATGCGGAGAGAGGCTGAAGCGGACGGTTCCATCTCCTCTTTCGGCGGTCAACGGCGCGATCGACTTCTCCAGCAACCCCGCGGCGCCACCGGCAACGCCGTCGCCGATGCGGCCAGCTGCGATGCGCGCCGCGAGCGCATCCAAGAAAGCTTCGCGGCGCACTATCCCGCGCTTGACCTCGTCGTCCTCGCCCTCGCGTGTGCGGGAGCCCTTGATGAGCGGAAGGATGCCGGGTTTACGTGCCCACGCCAGTTTGTTGCCATCGATGTCGAGAGCCAAAGTGCCGCCGCAAAGCATGCTGGTCACCTCGCCGGCATAACGGCCGAACCGGGCACCTTTGAGCACCACATCCTCGCGCCATATGTACTGTAGAAGAACCTGCCTGGGCAGACGGCGGCCCGAGAGCGTTAGCTTCTGCGCGGTCGAAAGGTCGGTAACGATTACATCCGCGGCGAAAGGAATGAAGAGATCACGGCGATTATCGTCAAGGAAGCGATAAGCGTTGGCGCGTGAGGTCGCGATGCTCAGGGGATCGTGGAAGACGGACACGTTCAGACGCGCGAACACGGCAGTGGGTTTTTTCTGCTCGGCCGCCATCACCTCGCTTAAAAGGCCGCGTTCGACGAAAACCTCGATCATCATGTTTCGGTAGCCGTCAGGGTCTGTCGGATTGGCGATCTGCTCGGCGCGCAGGACCGCCAGTGCATAGTCCTCGAACGTCACGTCGACCGGCGGCAGCAGGTCAAGCGGCTGGACGGCCATGCACTGCATGCGGCGGATTGTGGACCAAAGCGCCTTCTTCGCCGATTCGCCTCTTACTTTCATGTAGTAGGCCGTCAGACGGCGAATGATGTCGAACATCGCGCCGGTCAACACCTGTGACATATAATGCTGGCGTTGGTCGTCCTTGACGTCCTTGTATTTGAGGGTGTTGAGCGCGCTGCGAAGATAGTCCTGATCGCCAATGTTGCGGCCGAACTCCTCGGCCAGGCTAGCGAGTGGATTGTCCTTGTCGAGGTCGCCGCCGGTGGCTTTAGCAATCTGCGAGCGAAATGCGGTGTTGCGGAAGGCGATCAGGATCGCCGAAAGATCGCCCAGGAACTCGTGGAATGCGGCGGTCTCCGCAAAGACGGATTCATGATAGTGAGGCCGAATGCCGTCGAGCATGGCATGGCCGAATTCGTGATTGACAATGTCGGCCGACAGGCAAGTGTGGATGCGCTTGCGCGCGCCGTCCTTGCCGCTATCGAAATAGTAAAACTGCAGCGATTTGCTATCGCGGTCATAAAAGGCGTTTTCACCGTATCCGGCGTGCGGCACGACGATAAGCCGGTTGCCTTCGAACCCCCAGTCAATGCGACGACCCAGGCCAAAGCCAGCTTCAAAGAAGTCGAGAGCATTCTGCAACGTTGCCCAGAGGTTCATTTGCCGGAATTGCGGGGAGTCGAGATTGCGCCGATCGAGAACTTTGCCCTTGGTATCGACAAACTTGCCGAGGTCACCATCCCAGCGCGCGGCAGGCGCCAGAATTTCGGTGCCGCTGTCATAGTCAACGACGGCAAATCGGGCACTCGTCGGCCCATCGGTGAGACCGGGCTCCCACGGCACGTCGAACTCCTGGTCGAAATTGTAGGCCTTGTTGGAATTGGTGACGAAAGGATCCTGGAAGTAAACGTCGAAAGGGATGCGAACACTGAGGTCCGCCTGCGTGTCACGACCCAGAAACTGCCGCGCCGCATAGAGTTCGGCCCGCGCTCTCTTGATTGCGGCTCTCGCCTGCTTTCCGGCGTCCAAGTCTGTTGCGTTGTGCGACTTTGCCGGCACAGGATCCATAGTGTTATGGTGAACGATCAACCCAAACTATTATAGAGCTCACTTAAAGCAAGTGCTAATTTATGATAACATTGCCGTTTCTGGCGATTTTCGATCGCGTCTCGTAAAAACTCGGACTCAATTCGGTTGTCGTGTTGAAGAGGCAAAGGTGGAAGCCGCGATTTACAACTGTGTAGCGCTCAATCAGTCCACTGGCGTGGACGGCGCGGCCGAACCATTCGGCCCCTGAGCGCCTTTTTTTGCCGACCACCCTGTCGGGCATTTTGATTGACCGATGTGGAACGGACCCTCCGAATGACTGAGACGAGGCGCTAACCTGCCGCGCCCTCTCTCGGGAAGGGCCAAACGGGACGACATCCGGTTCGCCAACACGATGGTCAGTCAGGTACGGTGATGAGCGAAGTGGTTCAACTCCATGGTGGTCGAGATGAATAAAGGGCTTTCGTCGACGCGGGCGCTTTCATTCTGACCCCTCCGACCTTAAGCTGTATGGGACAAAACCCACTACAAGGCTCGGTGGAACCGGCAGACGTAGTAAAATATCGGTTGTCATTGGGGACACGACTGTAATACCTAGTCTGATTACACTACACCGGAACGAGATGACGTAACAGGGGTCGGGCTGAAATGGCAAAGACAAAGGTTTTTATGAGCTTCGACTACGACCATGATGAGTCGCTGAAGATCCTTCTTGTAGGGCAGGCAAAGCTCGAGGATAGCCCCTTCGAACTGGCCGATTGGTCCATCAAAGAGGCGATCGATGAGAACTGGAAAAAACATGCCAGGACCCGGATCAAATCTGTTGATGTCGTTTGTGTAATCTGTGGCAAAAATACGGATACAGCTACTGGGGTGAGCGCTGAGTTGAGCATAGCTCAGGAGGAAGGGGTGTCGTATTTTCTCCTCGCGGGCTACTCGGCAGGCGGCAATGTTAAGCCCAAGTCGGCCAAATCGACCGACCAAATGTACAACTGGACTTGGCCTAATCTAAAGACCCTAATTGGGGGAGGTCGGTGAAGCGCGCTCTTGTCATTGGCGTTGACGACTATGGCGGGGCCGACAATGACCTTGAAGGATGCGTTGCCGACGCCATAGCCGTTACGGAGAAACTTCAGACCCATGGGAATGGGGATCCGAATTTCGATGTCATCACATATACCAGCAATGACATAGATGTGACGACAGAACTCCTCGATGAAGGCGTCAAGAAGTTGTTTCAAGGAAAGGCTGAAACCGCCGTACTGTATTTTGCCGGCCATGGGTTACTCGAGCCCGAAACAAACCGGGGCTATCTAGTAAGCCAAGATCATAAGAAAGGAGCCTTAGGGCTATCCCTTGCTGATGTGATCGGAATGGCCAACGGGGCGCACCAAGAGATCGACTCCACTGTCATCATCCTTGACTGCTGCCATGCGGGGTTCTTAGGCGAACTTTCGGGGCTAGCGAATAAGGACGTTTCACTGATTGGCAAAGGCGTGACTATTCTCGCCGCTGCAGACCGCAACCAGTCCGCTGCTGAGTTTGACGGGCATGGACTGTTCACAGGCATTGTGCTTGATGGCCTTAGCGGCAGTGCTTCAGATGTGCTCGGACGCATTACACCGGCCTCACTCTATTCGCTGGTTGATCAGACGCTAGGAGGCTGGGAGCAGCGCCCCGTCTACAAGGCGAATGTGCAACGCTTCATCACACTGCGACAGGTCCCGCCGAAGGTAGCGCCCGAGGTACTTAGGAAACTCAAGGACTATTTCCCAACGGCAGGGTATGTCTTCCCCGTCGACCCCAGCTTTGAGCGGGACCGCGGGGAGTTTGCAGACGCGTATAAGGACATCCTTGTCGACGAAATAAACTTTGCGATCTTCCGAGAAATGCAGGCCTTCTACAAGGTTAACTTGGTTGCGCCCGTGGACCAGCCTTATCCGTGGCAAGCAGCCATGCACAGCACTGGCTTTCGATTGACGGCCCAAGGCGCGCACTACCGAAGGCTGGCAGAGAACAAACGATTCTAGGTTACTTAATTGCACCGGCCAAACTCCGCCCTCTGCAGGTTGCTGATCTCTGATTGCTATTCTATCAGTCAGCGAATTTTTTGAAGATGTGCTTTGGGCCGTCGGGCCCTTGGACTGGTCGAAGTTTGGCTTCGAGTGAAAGCGGTTATACCCTATAAGATATGCCAGCAAAGGCGGTGGGTTTGTTGTCGTATGCCTAAAGGAGGTGGACGACGACACAATCCGGCTATGCCTCGTCCATTGCAAGGGCGCCCACGAAGCGCGGGTGTCACAAGATATCCGGAACTTTTACATTGTCTGCGGCCAGGCGCAGAAGAGCATCGTCGCAAAGCATGCCGGGCTTCCGACACTTTATCACGACCTGAAAAGGCGGCAGGAAACCTGGGTTCGCAAAGGCTATAGCCCCTTCCTGAAGGGCGAGATGAAAGACCTTTCCTATTTCAAGGAAAAGTCGCGCCGCGCGAGACTTGAATTCGAGATGATTCTTGTCCAGCCAGGAGGTTCGGTTGCCTCCATCACTGATGACGTTTTGCGGCTGCTGGCAACGACCGAACTCTATCTGCTCAAGACCACCCAGGCGAAGTTCCGGGTCGTGCTCTCGCCCTAAGGGCGAGTCACCCTGTCGATTAAATGATGAAAGCGATGACCACGGAGCCTAGCTTCGAACAGCTGAACAAGCGCTGCGAGCGCAGCATCGCGAAGATGAGCGACGCCCAAGCGATCGTCCACATTGGAGAGTTGATCGACGACGCGTTGGACGCGTCTTTCGAGCGTGGTGCTAAGCGCGCGCTCTATCTGCTCGGCGAATTGTCCAATCGCGAACTCGCTAACACTGATAGGGCGCTGATCGAGTATTTCAGAGCCAATGCTTGGGCGGCGCTATCGCACATAGCGAACGTTGGACGATCCTGGTCGTGGGAGTCGCCGGAGCGGCAGGCGGAATTGCTTGCGTTGTCGCGAGCCTCAAACCATCCTGGCTTCGCGGGCCTCGACAAGGTCCGACGGTGCCAAATTCTCACCAACCACGCGAACCTCCTCCACGAGGTCGGCCGCTCGATCGATGCGATCGCCGTCTGGGACGACGCTCTGAAGATCATTCCTAGCTTTGCGATGGCGCGCGGCAACCGCGGCTCTGGACTAAAAAGCTACGCTGGCATGTGGTCGACGACCGCGAGCGCGCGATCCTTGCTCTGCACGCCTTCGACGGTCTTCGTTCGACAATGGCCGAGGACGCACTCTGTGATTCCGTCGACACTCGAGACGCATTCGTCCATTTTGCGAAGCAAGCAACGGAACTTGCCGCTGCTGTCAATATCGGTGCGGTCCGGGCGATGCAGGACCTCAATCATGGCTATGAAGGCCGGTCGAAGAACGAACGCGCCTATCGTCGTTGGTGCCTAGAGCACCGTCTCTTTCTGTGCCCCTTGAACGATCTTGGACCGCATCTGGCGGCGGCCACCGACGACCTGATGCTGCCGCCGCTAACCGAAGGGTTAAGCGACCGCCCCGACAGCCATCTACCTCCGCCGATCATCGGCTTCTTTAGTCAGATGAAGCAGGAATACGCCTCCGCGCGCTTCATGCTGTTCGAGGGGATGACCAGCACGCGCGTACATTTCTCTGATCGCGGAGTCGCGCTCACCGACACGCTCGACTATCCGCTCTATTCGCTGGCCAGCGAGCGGGTCCGCACGGCCTTCCGCATCGCCTATTCGCTGCTCGACAAGATCGCCTTTCTCGTTGATCGTTACTGGGCCTTAGGCAAGGTGCCAGACAGGATTAGCTTCAAGAACGTTTGGATGGTCGAGAACAAGGCGCGCCTGTTGCCAAAGTTCGAGAAGCGAGACAATCTGCCACTGCGCGGCCTGTTCTGGTTGTCGAAGGAGCTGTTTGACGACCAACTCAAGCAGACCTCGGCAGCTGATGGTCGTGAATTGCACGGTATCCGTAATGCGCTGGAGCACACCTATCTGCGTGTGAGCGAAGGCTGGGCCAAGCCATTCATGATCAACGGGACGAGCAACAATGGCTTCGGTATCGCCATCGGCAGTGACGAACTCGAAGCCAAAGCGGTCCGCGTCATGCAGATGACGCGATCCGCACTATTCTACGTATCCTTCGCGATCGGCGTCGAAGAGCGGAAGAAGCAGCTTGCGAATCCCGGCCAGCTCATAGGTTCGATGCCGGTCCATGGCCTCGAGGACGGGCGGAAGCGGCGCGATCCATTCTGAGTCGGCTCATTCCCGTGCCATAGCGCGACTTGCAGCTTTCGGTCGCCGGTACCAGACGGTCAGTCTTCGGCGTCCCCATGAAAGAACTAAGTAGCTTGGAACGGTTCGGCGCCCGGTACTGAGGCGTCTGCCCCCTCCGGCACAAGAAGTTGGGTAAACGACCCCAATGGGAAAATGGGGGGTATCTGGGAGTGAAGCGTCCCATCCTCCGCAAGCCAATGATGCGCGACGCCCGGTAGCAGCCGTGCGTCAAGAGGTTTCAGGGCACGCGGGTTGTGGAAGATCGAGATGCCCTCTGCCCAACTTTCCCGGTACCTAGGATCACGTACGTTTTGGCGCAGCAGCAGCGGCTCTGTTGCATTGGGGTCTGGGTCCATCCACATCCCCATGCGCACGATTTGCACTAGGTTGGAACCGAATCCAGCCAGCGCGCCCATTCGAGCGAACTTGGAAATGGTGCCGCTGTTGGAGAAGAGGACAGCTGAGACCTGTTCGGCATCCGGCAACCTAAAGAACCCCGACTCCACCTTCTTCTCGCCCCACACATGCCATTGCAGGAGTCGCGGGGTGACTAAAAGCTTTCCGTCAACGTCGCGGGTCCATTCGTAGTCGTAACCGTAGAGGTAGCGCTGGAGCGCACTGCTGGTCTTGGTCATCGACGCCGGAGACGAAAAGTCCTGTATCGCGAAGAGCAACGGTCGGTCTGCCACGTGCTCCTTCTCCCAGTACTTTTTCTTGAGCTTGCCAGTCAGCGGGCCAGCGAACTTGATCGGCATGTAGTCCTTCAGATGGGCGATCGCTTGCTCAGCTGTTTCCAGCGGCGGCTCGGGAACGACATTACCTTGCTTGTCGCGAGTCGGATTGGCGGTGACTGCCTCCACGTTGAATTCGCCGAACGGACTCGCGCAGCAGAAGTCGGGAACGACATGGATGCGCCCGATCTCGTAGCCGAGCTCTGTGAAGGCGGCGAACAGGTACAATTCCCAGACGCGTGCATCGAATCCGGTCGTCTGGAATTGCTCGATGAAGTTGCCATCCGCGTCGTCGTACCAGCGCATCATTGGTTCGATGATACCTCGGGCAGAGGAGTAGCCCAGTGCATCACTCAAGGAAACGAAGGCGGTATTGAGGGAATTGACGTGCACGACGGGCGTGAAGAAATCCACGGGAGCGCCTGTCTCGTCAGCCTGGAAATACTCTTCGTCAGGCAAATGGGCTTGGCGCTCCATTTCGCGCCTCAAGTCGACGCGGCACCGATGAATGTTGTCATGCCAGCCCGGAGTGGCCGATATCCAACGAAACCGACCACGCCGGTCTCGGCCGAACACCATGCCGCCGAAATCGCCATCGGCTTTGTCGCGAACGATCGTCCCCAAGACGCGCTCGTCACTATGCTCATACCAAGCAATCTCATCGCCGATGAGGCGAGCCCTGGGGGCGCGGGCGTAGGAGGCCAGAGCATCGAATCGGAGGAGTGTTAGCGGCTTCATCTCAAAAGGGCGGGCAGATGTTGGAGTGATAGACGGGTCTTCTTCTGCAGGCGTAATCGAGCATCATAGATGCCTGAACGCAACGCTGTGGCCTCACGCCCAGTGGCACCAGCGAGCATCCTGATCCCGCGCGACAGCGCGCCGGGTCACCCACGGCTTCGCTGAAATCCTTAATGGCTAGGACTACGTCGCGACTCGAGGGAAGGTGCGCTGATATGCCGATCGACTTCTGCGGGCGAATTCCCCTCGACTCATAAGAGTTCCCTGATGTCGGCATCTGGCACGCGGCAAATCTGATCTCAACGTCCGACATGCGGCGCATTGCTGCCGCCAGCCGGCAACCGCTACGAGGATGAGGAAGGACAAACAGGTCGCTGGAAGGCGCCAGGCCACTGTTCACTTGCTATGCGTTGGAATGTGCATATATTGTGCATATGAGAGGTCGGAGATCCGTCATGGCCCACGCACAGCTCGCACATTCCACCGCGGTCTCAGGCTTTGTCGATAGCCTTCAGGAGCCGCGCACGCCTTATATCTCGCCGAAACGCCTGTCGCAGGCGCTTGGCGTGAAGGTGGCCAATCTGGCGCAATTGACCGGCGTCCATCGCAACACGCTGCGCAATCCCTCATCGGAGCGCCTGCAGGGCCGGATGCGCGAGATGGTGAAGGTGATCTCGGCCGCGACGGAGCTCACCGGCGACGTCGACAAGGCAATCTACTGGTATCGCAATGAGCCGATCGCCGACTATGGCCATCGCACGGCGGCCGAACTCGTCGCGGACGGCCAGGTCGAAGCAGTCCTGGCCTTCATCCGGGATCTCGAGAACGGGGCGCGCGGGTGAAGGTCACCCGCGTCGGGCCGGACGAGATCTTCCATCGCTATCTGACACCCAAATGGGCCTTCCTGCCCACCAGCGGTGCAGGCGCGGCGATCGACGGCGGTCGTTTCAACCGGCCCGGTGTCGAAGCGCTTTACCTGTCCCGCGCGCCTCAGACGGCTTTGGAGGAATACAAGCAGGGTGTCAGCATCACCCCGCCGGCAACGCTTGCCGCCTACAAGATCACAGTCGGCCAGGTGGCCGACCTTTCGCAGGGATTCGACCCGGACATCTGGGACGGCGCTTGGCAGGAATGGGATTGTGCCTGGCGCCAGGTCGCTCGCATTGACAAGAAGATCCCGCCATCGTGGAAGCTCGCGGACCTGATCATCACGGCCGGGCTCCGCGGCATCCTGTTCCCGTCGCTGCGTCACGCCGGCGGCACCAATCTGGTGATCTTTCCGGCCAACCTTGTCGACGGGGATCGTGTGGCAGTTCACGATCCCGATGACCGCCTGCCACACGACCAGTCATCATGGCCCTGAGTTGCTAGCTGTCGTATGCAACCCGTCTTCCGATCAGGTCAGAGCGCCTCATCCTCAACGACGCCTGTCGTTGGCTCGCCCTCTTCGCCGTCGCCCTCCCCCCGGCCAAGACCGGTCGGTAAATCCCCGGCCAGCAGCTTGTCCTTCGACAGCAGCCCGGCGTCCTCCAGCGCCTCGAAGTCCGGCAGCTGGCGCAGCGTGTCGAGCCCGAACTGCGACAGGAAGTTTTTGGTCGTCACATAGGTATAGGGCGCCCCCGGCTGCGGGCTGCGCGGCCCCGAGGCGATCAGCTGCTCAGCGCGCAGCATACCGATCAGATCGCGCGATACCTCCTTGCCAAAGAAGGAAGACAGCTCGCCTCGCGTGATCGGCTGGAAATAGGCAATGCACATCAACACCAGCGCCTCCGCCTGCGACAGTTCTTTTGCCCCCTCGCCTGCTGCCGTGCCGAAGGCTGCATGAATGGCGTCGCCAAAAACCCTTCTGGTCCGGTGCTGCCAGCCGCCGGCGACCGCGACCAGCTCATAGGGGCGGCCGGCGAGCTCGGCGCGAATGTCGTCGATGATCAGCTCGATATTGCAGTTTTTTCCCACCACCCGCGCGAGGACACTACGTGTCACCGGTTCGCTTGCGGCAAAGATCACCGCTTCGACGCGGCCCATCCACTCGCGCCAGCGCAGCTCCGGCGGCAGGTGGTCCAGTTCCGTGTCGAGCAGCACAGGCTGTTCGTTCGGCTTCCGGCGGGCGGACGCTTCGCTCATCGCTACAGCCCGAACAGCCGGAATGTGGGGCGGCCGGAAAGCTCGCGCACGGCCTCCAGTTGCTGCAGCCGTTCGAACAGGCGCCGCGATGCAAAGCGCGACAGATTTTTCGTCATCAGCAATCCGGAGACGGCGTCTTCACTGAGCAGCAGGAAGATTACGTCGCCGGCGCCTTTGGCGCGCAGTTTCGGCGCCACCGCCAGGAGTTTTTCGGCCCGGCGCGACAGCTCGGCGGCCAACCGACAGGCGTCCGCGGCGGCCGCAACGAGCGCAACGCAAACCGCCCGCTCAAAATTCTTGTCCCCGGGCCGGATGCGCCGGCCACCGCCGGCCTCGGTGCGGAAGGATGGTCCAAAAACCTGAGCCATCAGCAGCGGCAGGGGCTGCGGCCAACCCAGGCGTTGCGCCAGCACCAGGTCGGCCAGCCACCAGCCAAAGAGCTCGGCATCGGGACGCATGGCGACGACCTCAGCGGCGATCGCCGCGGCGTCGAACGGCGCCGACCGCTGGGATACCGCGAGTTTTTCGATCTGAGTGCAAAGGTCGGCGAGCGCGTCGCTGTCCCAATGGAGGCCAAGCTGGTCGAGTATCTTCCCGAGCCGGTCGGGCGTAGCGGCGGGCGGCTGCCTGGTCAACTGCCGCCAGGCGCCAAAGAGGGCGCCGGCGGGACCGGGATCAGCACCTGGGGGACGCAAATGCCAGGCATCGCGCAAGGCGGCCGCATCCTCGGCGCGGCCGGCGAGCCGCATGCTGGCCGCGGCGCAGCTAAGCGTCAGCCGCTGCCGCCAGGCGCCGGCCCAGGCCGGCTGCGCGCGGGCGAGCGTGTCGAGTGCACCCAGGGCGGCGCCAGCCCGGAAGGCGGCGTCGCCGTCGCTCAGAGCGCCGTCGCTTGTAATCGCCCACGCCGGAACGGAGGCGGCACAGAGGAGCTGGCGGTCGCGGGATCAAGGCGAATCATGATTTTGGAGGGTAAAGTGCTCGTGCGCTTTGTGCCATGGTTTTCGCGCCAAAACGCACAGCCTGTCGCCGCACAAAAACGAACGATAATCTTGCATTATCAATCATTTATCTTTTTCACTGTTTGCTTGCCTATTAAGTAGTCAGCTAACAATCCACCTCTCGAAAGAACGCCCTCGGCATGGCGCGTGGGCAAGGAAGTGTCTGGGACGTGGGGAGGGGATTTCATGGACCATCGGCCGGCAGCGGAGCGGGCCTGGTATTGTGTGACATAGCTGCACGGAATCTTCGTCCGGGCCGATCGAGCACTGGCCTCCATGGCACCAGCGTGAACTCTCGCGACTTCTCGATCACGGCATACTTGCCGCTGGCAAGCGCGACCGATCTGCACAGCGCTATCTCCCGCTCGAAGCCAATGCCGCGCATCTGTTCTTCCAGTTGGTGTCGCGGCGTTATGAGCGAGCATCGATCCCGATTACCTCCAACCGCTCGGTGGGCGGGCGGGCTTGATCCTGAGCGAAGCGACCTCGGTGTCCCCACAAGGCGTCGGTTACTGGGGGACGCCCGGTATTTGGGACAATGCCCATGTCGAAGGCTGGCGGCACGTCACCCGGGAGGTTCACGAAGCCAGTGGCCGCATGTTCCTGCAGCTCTGGCACGTTGGCCGCATATCCGACCCCGAACTCCTCGAAGGCAGGCTTCCGGTGGCACCGAGCGCAATCGCCGCGGCTGGTCATGTCTCGGCATTACGACCCAAGCGGCCGCATCCTGTTCCACGTGCTTTGGAAACAGAGGAAATCCCCGGCATCGTCGATGACTTTCGACAGGGCGCCGAGCGTGCGAAGGCGGCTGGTTTTGATGGGATCGAGTTGCACGCCGCCAATGGCTATCTCGTTGACCAGTTCCTGCAGGACAAGACCAACAAGCGCACCGATCGCTATGGCGGCTCGGTCGAGAACCGCGCCAGGTTCCTCCTCGAGATCGTGGATGCAGTGATAGAGGTGTGGGGTGCTGATCGTGTCGGCGTGCACCTCCGACCTCGGGGCGAGGAGCATGACATGGGAGACGGCAATCCCAAGGCGATCTTCGGATATGTTGCCGACGAACTTGCCAATCGGAAGATTGCCTTCATCTTCGTCCGCGAGATTGAGGCCGAAGACAGCATGCTCGGTGAGATCAAGCGACGGTTCGGCGGCCCGGTCATCGCCAACGAGCTTATGTCGAAGGAAGACGGGGAGCGGTTTATCGACACCGGCATTGGTGACGCCCTGGCATTTGGTCGAGACTACATAGCTACTCCCGATCTTGCCGAGCGTCTTTGGCAGGGCCTGCCTCTGAACACACCGAACAAGGACACGTTCTACGGCGAAGGCCCTGAAGGTTACATTGACTATCCGAGGTTCTCGCCGATACCTTGAGAGGAGGTCCGCTTAAATTGATCTCAGCACTGAAAGCGGCTGGGCAGCTTCCCATCAAAGTCCGATCTTGCGACACAATAAGACCATCGCGTGAAGCGGTCATCCGTTCGCCGCGGATGACCGCTCCAGCGCGATCTGCGTGCGATAGCCGTCGAGCTTGATCTCGTGAATCAGTGTTCACCCTCGGCCGGCCTTGGGACCAGCTTGGGCTCCATCGGCGGAATGAACTCAAGGCGGCCGGCGCCGGTACTTAACCCAGTGAATACTAGGTACAAAGCTTATATTAGCCAGAGTGAACGGAACGTGATTCCGCGCGGCTCCACAACGAAAGTTGCTCGCCTGCGTTGCCTTTCATCCAAAGCCGGTAAGAGGTCCGGCAGCTAATTGAGACCCACGGCAATGATCGCGCCCGGTCAAGCGAAGCTGCGAAGGCGCTGCGGGGCAGCTGATCCAGACGCCCTCGGTTGGTTGCGAAACCAGACGGGGGGTTGGTTGCCAGAGTGGGCACTATGGCGCGTCGATGTCATCGGGAACGCTTGACCTGACAAGGGTGATGATCTGTTGTGTATCGGCAGGCTTGGCGATGAACTTCCCAGAGGCGAATGCCACGTGGCACTCGGCCGGATGGACGCCGGTGTACACAAAGAAAGGCACGCCCAGCGAGACCAGCGTTTCTGCGACTGAGCGCACTCTCCGTCTTTCAATCGGACGTCCAGTATTGCCAAATCCGGACGTTCTTCTGCCAACCACCTTTGCGTCTCCTCACAGGATGCTGTGAGCGCGACCGTGAACCCAGCCTCGCAAAGGCTGATTTCAAGATCGAGTGCGATCATGGGCTCGTCATCAGCAACGAGGACCAGCGGCTTTTTCATGGGTCAGTAGCCATACACGCCCGTCGTTCGAATTGAACTGGACCGATCAAACTTTGAAAAGCGCCGGCGGTTCGAGGAACAAGCCCCTTTGCCCACGAGTTTGTGATGAAGGTAGGAGCATCGCAATCATGGGAGAAGAGAAGTCCAGCGACAAACTCAAGGAGGTGCAGGCTAAGGTCCTCTCCAAAGAAACCGGCATCACGGATGCCCAAGCGCGAGAGCTGATCGAAATGATCGGCACCGATTATGCTTCGTTGCTCCGCCGTCCATACAAATATATCTCAACACGCTGAACCAGGGGCGCCGCATCGGCAGGGTCGCTTACAAAAAGGCCTGTGAGGCGAGCCGTTACGATATCATCTATGCCCATATGCGCAAATCCAACGAGCCTTCGCGCCGCGCCGCCGAAGAGGCGGGCTTCAAGGACGATACAAGACCGTCAATGACGCAACTTCTGCTCGTGTGGCGGCGCTCTTGATGAGATTTTGGCCGCAATGGCTGAAGCCATCGGCGATGGTGGATCTGCGCCAGGTCATGCTTGACCTGAGGCCTGCATTGCGCACGGAAATTAGCGGTGCGGTGGGCGAGGCGGAGCTTGGTCGCTGGGCGCGCCTGAAGGGGCTCTATTATTGTCGTGACAGCGATAATTTCATTATCTTTTCAAAGCGGCCGGCTTTGGCCAGGCGGGTCTTGACCATCGACCAGGCTGTTGGCGAGCACAGCGCCTGGCTGGGGCAATGGCTTGGCTATCCTCCTTGTTGCGTACGCGCGGCGCGGCGGGTCGGTGAGAAGAACCTGGATTCATGGTCCAGGCAGCTGGCCAGCCGACATCACGTCGGAAATTTTGCTTCTATCATGGTCGATGGGTATGCGGCGGGCCGCGCCCTTATCAGCCATATACCGTGCTCGCCTCACTGTTCTGCGTCACTGCGGCTGGCCTCCCAGCTGTTAAAACCGCATTCTCCTGCACAGCGGCCATCGACCCTGGCCAAATTGCGAGGCTTTCATGCAGACGGCCGTCGTCATTCCCTGCCTCAATGAAGAAGCGTCCCTGACCGAGACATGCCTTTCGCTAGGCTTCGGCGGCAGTGCGGCAGTGCCAGGCAGCGTCCTGGTGCTGGTCGACAACGGGTCGAGCGACGGCACCCCTGCCGTGATGGAGGCCGTCAAGAAGGCCAGCCCAACACCTGTCCTGCTGGGACAGACGCTGGAACGCGGCTATGTCCCCCACGACATCTCGGCGTGCTCATGGCCAAAGCCTTTGCTGCCGAGCAAGGGCTTTCTGATGACGAGCTTCTGATCCTCCAGGCCGATGCCGACACGGTCTATGCGAGCGACTATCTCGCCGCCATGCAGGCGGCGGCTCTTTCGGCGCCGCTCGATTTGATTGAAGGGGTTGCCCGCCCGTCGGAGAATTTTTTGAACGACCATGCCGGTTACGCCGCTTGCTGCGCAATGGCCGATGAAGCGGTTTCCAGCCTGTTTGTGGCCGAGCAGGACGAGGTCATTGTTGACGACAAGGTGGCGGGATTTCGCTTGTCACAGTATTTGAGATGAGGGGGGCATCAGCGGGAGTTCGATCGCCACGGTGACGAGATCCACTCGGAGACGTCGCGGCTCTTCCTGCGGGGAAAGACCTATGGCGCCGGGCGTACCCGTTCCGCAGGGGCTGTGGCGTATCCGTCGCGCCGCAAGATCGAGGCCGATCCGCTCGCAGCATTCGCAACGGCCGGCTTTCCGCGGGAACGCCGTTGGCGCGAGCGATGGGCAAAAACCCATCCCGTGTCTCCGTCGTTGGCACAGTTTGATTGCACACCATTGGGCGAGGCGTTTCTTCAGCCCATTTTCATGCGCCAAATGCACGACATCATTCTGTTCGCATTGATGCCGGCGCAAGTGCATCTGGCCCTTGGCCAACGGTCGACAATCTCGCTTGTACAGTCTCCTCTCGCCCCCTTGCTTGAAAAAGTGGACGTCAGCGCCGAAGTGTTGAGGATGGCCCCCGGGCGGCTTTTCGAGGCCTTCTTCATATTGGCCGAGCTCCAACCCGGTCTCTTCTCGGATTGCATCCGCAACGCCCCCCCTCGCGACCTGTCATCGAATGATACGCGATGAGACTTCGACCAAAGCCACGTTTGAGGCGAGTTGCGGCGGGCGAGCTTTCACCGGCTGAAGGTCCACTTTGTCGGAGATATCCATCAGCCCTTTCACACCGTGGAGCGGTTCACCGACGGTGAGCCCGACCAGGGTGGCAACTTGGTTAAGGTCACCTTCTTTGACGACAAAAAGACCAATCTGCATTCCGTGTGGGAGAGCGGTATGATCCTGCACACCAATCTCACCGCCGAAGAACATCTGGATCATCTGACAGCCGATATCCTGCCGAGGCTCGCAGCCGTCTAGTCGGTCGTTCTACGGACCTCAAAGAACCCCCACTTCTTTGGCTCCTGCTGTGTAGAGTAGGTGATTTGGCAGACCTGGTACGCGAGGTCGATTTTGTCCATGTCCTCCGGCGCGGCCGGGAGACCGCCGAGAGACTTGTAGTCCAGCGTTCGACTTGTGGTGGCCTCGACGACCAGGTTCTCCTCCAGCGGAGCCACTATCTCGGGAAACTGCACGCCCGCATCATCAGCGATTTTGTGACCGGCCGAGTCGTACGAGTAGCAGCCGTAATTCCCACTCAGCAAAACAGCGGTGTTGCCGAAATTTTCGACAGAGATAGTATATCTGTTGAAGCCATCGTCGCCCACGCGCTCCTCCACAAGACGACCGGAAAGCAGCGGCTGCTGACGACCCAACTGTTTAATCCAGACGTCGTTGGATTCAAGCTGTGCATTGGTTACCCCCACCGCACCGCCATCGCTGTGCTGGCGCATGAGATCAAACAGGGCTGCCTCGTTCGCAGTCAGCGCATTTTGAAATCGCTTTTTAGCCACCAGCCCGGCGATCACCGAACTTGCCTGGAGTTGCTGGTTTTTCCCCTCATCGAGTATGCGCTTGATCTCTGGTCGTGTAAGAGGCGCTATTCGCTTTTCCTTAGAAGCATTATCATAGATCTCCTTCAATTTTGCCAGCAAAACATCGTCGATACCAAGAGCTGTTCCGTTTGATTGCCTGTATAAATAATCGTTGGCAATCAACCAGCCATTTATAGCGCGCAAGTGATCGTTCGACCATTTGTCAGCAAGCTCGAGTTTAAACGCCAGAGCCTTGCAGGTATAAAACATTGAAAAGGCTGTTATTCGGCTGTCGGGCGTCGTAACGACGCATTCCTTGGTGACGACGTCAGTGGTCGCCTTCATGTCTGCTGCGCGCGTAAGGCGGACTTCCTCGGGCTCAGGCTTGATCCTGAATGTGGCCAGGATGGGAAAGCCCGTCAGGGTTCCGTCTGCCCAGACAACGAAGAGCTGGTGCGATGTGGCGGAGGGGTCGACGGGAATATTTACAATGTCACCGTCCGGGGTGAAATGCACCGCGAGCTGGGCGTCACTCGCAGTTCCGCTGACCCGCAACGACTTCGCCTCGGTACTGGGGGTGACGACGACCTTGAACGCAACCTTATCCTCGGCGGCCGCGCTGCTGCCAGTGAGGGCACAAACGATCAGGACGAAGAGAAGCGCTTTTTGCACGGTTGCCATCATATTACCTCTCAGCCCTTGCCCTTTGGCGCTTCGCCCAGTTTCAATCCGACAATCAGCATCACATAGGTTGCTAGATTCCCGGCAGTTGTAATAAACAGCTGCGAGGTAATTCCCCGATTGTCTGCGGGAGAAAAAATGTTGAAAAGGCCAGCGTTAACCAGGCAAACAAAGATAGTGAACAGGGGGAGCAGAAAGATATAATTGACCAGGCCGCGTACTCTAAGGACGCTCGTGTTGGCTGCTGTGATCACAGCGGCAACCGGCATGATCATTTGATGCAGAACATTCGTATAGACGCCTGGATCCTTGGCGATCGTCGTAACAAATTGAAGCACCAATGTTTCGTTCAATTTCGACGATAGATTCACGGCGAGGCTGTCGCGAATTGATACAAAAACGCAGACAAGGACGATAATCGGTCCGGCGCAATAGAATATCAGTAGAAACATGAGAAGCACAAATTGCTGTGTTGACCTGTCAGAACGGTCTGGATCGGTGTTGTCCGTTGTTGCCATGATGCGTCCTCCAAAAGCATGCCAAGTAAGCTGATCGAGCGTGTTCCTCGTGCTAGTTGCCGTGTCAGTGCCCGAGGAAACGCCTATACACGGACGTTCTTGACACTACGGAACCAATCGCCCTTGCGCGTTGGTTGTTAAATCCTGAAGCTTGTAGGATGGCAGGAATTTCGGACTCTCATAGAGATGCCGCAAGTCATCCTGGCTGAATTCACCCTTCTGGGGCCGCCTTTCGCCATCGCCTGCAGCCCAGGCTGCTTCCCAGATGCGGGCCAAGGTGCGTGCCCCATCCTGCATGCATTGCGCGGTGGGCTGTTTTAGCCCTTCCCACAGGGCTTCGACCTGGCCTCGCCCCATATGCGAATCGAACAGATCGACGATCGTGAGCGGGGGGAGCCTTTCGACGGTCCGCTTCATCAGTTGAACCACGGATACCGCCGCTTCGCTCCCCTTGGCCGTTCCAGCCGTGGCAACCGGGGAGACAGGTGCTATTTCGGCCTCTGGGATCATTCGGATGAGATCCTCGCCGTGTCGGCCAATCATCGTGGTTTCATAGAGGCTATGAACCTTCGCGTGTTGCTTGTCACTCAGGTCGCGCCCATGATGGTATTGTGACACGTGCAGCGGCTGGCAGGCGTCGCCAACATAGTGAGCAACAATGCCGGCAGCGCATACGAATTCCAGGAGATCGCCGTTGCTGGCGTAGTCCACCATCTCATCAAAGATCTGCCAGACGCGGAATGGCAAAGCCCCGCGGCGGTCTTCGCCGATGCCTGCATAGTAACTGTTCCAAATTCCAGGGTCGACGCTCGATGGCGATGCGGCGAAGAGATCAAGCAGCGTCTTGCCATCGCTGCCTGGCTTATCCATGTCCGCGAAGTGATTGCTCTCGTCCGTTGGACGCGTGAAACGCCACACCAGGTCAGCCACGTCAGCCAGTGGCGAGAAGGTCCCAGGCTGATGAGGCTGCAAATCCTGGAGCAGCCGGTCGTCCAGGCCGATATTGTCGGCATTGGCTTCCATCATGGCCTTGAGTTTGGGATAGGCCTCCCCGTCGACGCATGACGTGGCATAGGCGCCGATTTTGACATGCCCCCATTCGCCCCAGTATTCCGTGTGGCCAACGTTCCAGTCAGGGATAACCTCGACATCCAATTCGCGACAGATGGTGGAGAGACAAATCCCAAGCGCAAGTTGGACGGGAACCTTGCCTCCAGGGGCCAGCAGAGCCTGCCCGCCCCATTCCAACGCAAAAGGCCGCAGAATGCGAGCGCCACGGGCGTTCCTCGGCGCGTCGTCGTCGTCAAGCAGCCACAGCGTTCCGGAGTCGCCCGGGTAGTTGTTCAGGGGAGTGGCCGCATCGCGCGGCCCCACGACAAAATCGCTGATATAGTCGATGCCACCAACGGATTTGTAGCGATAAAACAGGCCGAGGATCTTGCCTTTCATCAGGCCGCTGATCGACCCGTAACCAACCACCGGACGGTTGATGGCATCGAGCCGGAAGCTGTCGACGTTCAAATCCCAAACCTCGCCCATTTCCCCCACGCCGTAGATCTGAGCCGTCCAGCCGGTGACGTCGTCAATCCGGATCAGTCCGGCATCGAGATTGGCCAGAACGCGTTCACCGGGCCAACCGGGATAGACATGCTGGAAAGGCAGTTTGGCCAGCTGCAGGGCATCGCTGACACCGAGCCGGCGCTTGAGGTTCTTGAAACCCGCAAAGATCGGTCGCCCGGGCTCACCCACGACATGTCGATTGGTGAGCGCGTAGACGGTATCGCCATCCGTCACGAGACACCCGATCGAGGCTATATGGCGTTTTCCCTGGGCATCGGTGCGCACTGGAAATCCGCCGCCAACGAGGTCGGAGCGGAACACCGGCGGTTCCGGCATTGCCGGAATTCCTTTGTCGGGGTCGACGGTTACGACACATGTTGGCACGACCCTGCCGTCGGGGAGGTATAGGAAGGATGGAACCAATTCTGCGGCCAGGGACGGCTTTGCACGGATCTCTGACGGCGCAAACCAATGGCGCACGAAAACCAGCACGCACGGCCATGACCAGTCCTTCATTGACGCGTTGGTCAGCGTTCGAGGGCCAAGGGTCTCCGGGTCGCTACGGTGCGATGCATCTTTCGAATTTGGGTCTTCATCGCGAATAAGGTATCGCCCAATGGCTGTCGCATAGACCGTATCCAGATGGGAAAGATGAAGGTGGTACGCTTCGCGTGCGTCAAGCAGATCCTTGATGGAAAGCGAGCTGAAATTGTGAAGCTTGAAATCGAGCATTAACCCCTCCCTTTGATGCGCCGACTAAGCTCTTTCCCCTCTCTGGTTGGAAAGATGGCAATATTCATACTCAGGTGCGGGCAAACATACAATCGACACCCAGTTTAAAATTGACGCAATAATTCGAGCCGCGACGGCACTGCTCCGTCGTTTGCTTGGTCCTGATGTCGGTAGCTGGCGCCTATGCGCGAGCTTGCCCCCGAAAAAAAGCTGAGCGACGACTGGGGTGACTATCCAAAGTCTCAAAGAGTTCGGGCAGACTGGAATGACTGTCTACCCATGGTTCTTGCTATCCGATGTGAGTATTCGGCGATAGCAAGATTGTTCCGATATCCGGCTAGCCACGAGCAATCAACAGTGGCACGTTGCCTGGACTACCAGGCTGACGAACGGGGTATGAGGAGGCCATACAATGCCAAACAGGCTCGTAATGATCATTCGGCATGCCGAGAAGCCGGTCCCGGAGGGGCCCGGTCTTGGAGTGACGGAACAGGGCCAGAGTGATCCCACATCATTGACGGTGCGCGGCTGGCAGCGCGCAGGCGGGCTTTGCTCATTCTTCTCCAATCCACCTTTGCCCATGGAAAAACCGGTATCGATTGTTGCGTCGGGCATGGTCAAGAAAGATGGGTCTGGAACGCGCAGCAAACGGCCTAGCCAAACTATTACCCCACTGGCCAGACGCCTCGGTCTACAACCCGATGTCAGCCATTCGAAAGGCGAGGAAGGGTTAGCGGCCGACACCATCCGCGCAGCCGATACGCCTGTATTGGTCAGCTGGCAGCACGAGTCGATTCCCAGCCTGGCAGCTGCAATTGTCGGCAGCGAAGGGGTCGCCCCGCAATCCTGGCCGGACGACGATTATGACAGCATCTGGGTGTTGCAGAGCGATGGCGAAGATGTCTGGTCATTTTCGCCTCAAAGCCAAGCGCTTCTCGATGGTGATGGGTGATCGTCCCAACGCGCATGCCGGTCGCGTTGCTCCGGTAGGCCAAGGCGCCCACGCAACGCCTACTAGGCAGATAAGACGCTCGACCCGACCTGACGCGGCTGAGCCTGCTGTCCCTGTAAACGCGATCATGCGCATCGGTGATCGCGGGTCGGTCAAATGCCGTGTCCCCTCCCCGTCGTTGGAGTGAGCACCTTGAGCGAAGGTCAACCTGTCCAGCGTGCCCCACGCCTCTGTGATTAGGACATGCGCCGACGCTCCAAACCACCTATCAGTCGCGTCGACCTAACCTAGGAAACCTGTTGAGGCTCCGCGACAACTCGTGCTTCGGGCGGCGATTGGCGGGTTAACGCTGCCTCGCAAAGGCTGATTTCAAGATCGAGTGCGATCATGGGCTCGTCATCAGCAACGAGGACCAGCGGCTTTTTCATGGGTCAGTAGCCATACACGCCCGTCGTTCGAATTGAACTGGACCGATCAAACTTTGAAAAGCGCCGGCGGTTCGAGGAACAAGCCCCTTTGCCCACGAGTTTGTGATGAAGGTAGGAGCATCGCAATCATGGGAGAAGAGAAGTCCAGCGACAAACTCAAGGAGGTGCAGGCTAAGGTCCTCTCCAAAGAAACCGGCATCACGAAGGCCCTAGCGCGAGAGCTGATCGAAATGATCGGCACCGATTATGCTTCGTTGCTGCGCGAGGCGCGCATGTTGAAGCGCCGCCCGAGCGACTGAGCGGAGGTCATAGAAAATATGCACGAGCGAGCGCGTAGCCTGCCAGGAGCAACATCGAGAGCACATAAAGAACCAGGAGCAACGGAACCACAGATGGTCCTCGATGGACGGCGGCGTCCGCTTCTTCCTGTTCCTCAAACAGATTGTGATCCAGCCTGGCTTTCGTGACCTCCGAATCGCCCGGCCCGTTGTTGCGGGCGGTTTCTCTCGAAATCCTTGTCGCGATATCTCCTCGGATCACAGAATCCTCGGGTAGATCGCTCGAAAGCCATTCAGGAAGATTGTCGCCATCGCTCTTGTCCATGGCGCCAACAATGTTTTCCGCCTCACTTATGTTCCACGTTTCTAATGTATTTTTGACCTGGCGGCGCCCTCCTAATGCGTGCTCCGATCTGGGCGGACAGTGCTGTTCGAACAAATACAGGGGGGTGTTCCACCCAAGACAACAAAAAGCCCGCCGACCGAAGCCGACGGGCCAAGTGCACCAACAGCTGATCACAATTGCTGTCTAGCCGGAGTACAAGATTCCAACACGCGAAAGGGCCGAAAGTTCCGTAGATGCTAATGTACGACAGGCTCGGGGATAGCCCGGATTTCCGGCGGAGACCCGAACCGTGGAACCTTTCAAAAGCGCATGACTTTTGCCTTCTTCTGGAAGGAGATGCGAAATGAGCCTTGACATCGGAAAGGTCGCCATAGCGTTGCTTGGCCTGCTTGCCTACAAGAACAGGGACAAGATCGGCGAGTTGATCGCTGGCAGGAAATCAACAGATCCCAACGCTAGCGCCGGCTCCTCCCCCGGCGGTCTCGGCGACATCCTGGACCGTCTCAGAAATGTGGGTGCGGGCGATCAGGTAGATTCGTGGGTAAGTAAAGGATCAAACCGGCCCGTTCAGCGCGAGCAGGTTGAAAAAGCAATCGACCCGCAAACGTTGAACGATCTGGCCGAGCAGACCGGATTGTCCCATGACGAGCTTCTCGACCGGCTCACAAGAGAACTCCCCGACGCAGTGGACAAGCTCACTCCCGACGGCCAGTTGCCAGCGAGCAAAGGCCCAAGTCTCCTGGACGAGGTCCCAGGGACTGGTAGCACTTAGCGCCACCTCGCCACCGACGGATAATCATCCCGGGTCGCTATCGCTCGCAATCAGGTGATAGCGGAAATGATTGCGAATACACTCGTTGAAATAGCGACCCTTGGCGAACGCGGCTTTGAATGCCGCAAAGGTCTCCGGCGGTACTCCCTGGAAGTCCTACCGCTTGCCGCTGGCGACGAACCACACCGACAAGGACCTTGCGCTCGGGATCGTATTCCGTTTTGCGAATCGAGGTAAAGGGCATAAAGGCTCAACGAGCGGAAAAGCCGTCGCGTTCCTCGTCTTTGATGGCGGGGCGCAAAGAAACCCGGCGGCGAACCGTCCCTCTAGTTCAGCGTCGGCGGCCGGCCCGGCCTGAAACCTTTCAGCGCCGCGGCGATCCCCATCATCACCGACTGCTCGGGGTGTCGAGCACGCGTAAAGTGCCCGGCTCGTCGCCACCAACGCCGCAGATCGGGAGGACCTGATAATCGCCTTCGAAAGGCTCCGTGTCGGCATTGGCGAAGAAGTCGTATTCGGGAAAGCACCTCTTGAGGAACGCCTCGACTTCGCGCAAGGCCGGTTCGGCCCGACGCCCGGACAGTGGCAGGATGATGAAGCTGTCGACCTTATCGCCCGCAGGCATGCCCGAAATATCGAAACCAGATCCTAGCGCCCTAATGGATGTTCTGTTTTCGTTAGACGATCAGGTGGCCAAGTCAAGCCACGGGCACGCGAAATCGCCGGCACGTCAATACCTACTTCTTGGGATGGAATTTCCCGGGCCGTCTGGCAAGCTCGTCTCGAAAGGAGCCTCGCCATGACGTCTCTCACCTGCAGCCTTGCCGCCGATACCAACGGAACGTGGCGGGTCGTCTTCTTGCCTGAAGAGCTGCATCTCTATGTGGAATTCAGCCCGCCGCAAGCCAGTTCAGATCCCGTGGACTGGATGAGTGTGGACGACTTCCTCGCCTGGCGCCCGAAAGGCGCGCTCCACAAAAGAGCGCGCGACCGGTTGGTCTCGCTCATTTGCAATGCCATGAAGGATCAAAACGGCAAAAGAACAGAAGGCTATTGCAGAGCCGGGGGGATGGCTATCCACAGAAGCAGTGCAACGCCGATCCCGTAAGGAACCAGCACGACCGCCAGCGCTACCCAAAAATTGGGGTCCGCCAAACAACCATGTCACTGTGAAGCTGTTCCGTCGCGTGTTTCCAAGGAGTGTGTGTTTTCAGCCTTCAGCCGCTGCTCCCGGAGCCGAGCCGTCTTGGCGTCTCGGGCCGCGCGCTCAACATCGATTAATGACCGTGCAGCTTCTGATGTGCGCTGCTCTCTCTCATCTCTTTGTGTCCAAGTGGCCAAGCGGCGCTCTCCTATGTGCCGCCGACCTGGCGGCACGGTGCTGCTTGCTCGAACCATGGTCGCAGGCGAGTGTTCCACCAAAAACAGCAAAAAAGCCCCGCCGCACCTTTCGGCACGGCGGGCTTGTTAAATTTTTGCGACCAGATCGGAGGGCCGCGGGGTTAAGGCGGTTCGGACGTTAATAGATCAAGCGGCGCCGGTGCTGGCGTGATGGTGAATACAGCGGAAGGGGCCGAAACGACTATTGGGTTCGTCAGCTTGTGCCAGAGATTGCAGAGGTAGGAAAAACGGGCATCGTAGCGCACTTTACCAACCGCGGCCGCCAAAGGGATCGTGACGGAACGCTGACAGGTTTCCCGACCTTCCGGAAGATACCCTTCGATTGTACGTTGAGGGGACGTGGACTGTCCCGTGAGAATCGGTAACGAAGCGCTCGAGTGTGGGGCATAGCCGTTAGGCCCGATCGCACTGGCGCTGGTAAATTAGCAATCATGCATGAACGGGCGTATAATCCGCTCCAGCTGGGGGCGAACGCTCTCAGCCGGTACGCCGAGCGGCCAAATCGTCCGCCAAATGCCGTGGCGCTATCAGGTGATGTGGGTAACGACGTGAGACGGGATAAGCACAATCCGCCAACTATGAAGGGCAAAATCCAAGGGTCGCCGGACAACGACGAACCGGGGCACTTGGAGTTCTGCCCAATTTGCGGCCAGACATTCGACAAGCGAAACCTTGTCGAAGTGCTGCATCATCACCTTCCCGAGCATGAGCCGTTCGCGACGGATAGGTGACGGAGGTCGAAGCCGCCTCGGTTTTCCGCGAGTTGGATAAAAAGTCCCGCCGCACATGCCAGGACGGCGGGACCCGATCAAGTGCACCAGGCCGGGGGGATGCGGGGGCGGTGCACGCGGACCGTCAGGGACTTTAGGCGCGTCAATTGCGATGCGTCCACCAACCGACGGTTGGAGCGAAATTCGGCCGACAAGGTCACATCCGGGTTCACTATCGCGGCCACCAGACGATACCGGAAGTGGTTGCGGATGTGGTCGTTGAAGTAGCGGCCTTTGACGAAGGCGGTTTTGAACGCGGCGAAGGTCTTCGGCGGGACGCATGTTGGGATCGCGGAGGCAGAGCCGCAATTCTGCGATGATCTCCGTTAGTAGCGCGTCTTTGTCATGGCCTTCATGTCGAGCAGATCGCACCTACCGCTGGATATGGTCTTCGCTTCGAGACCATCGTCACCACCGACGCGGGCGATCCCCTCGCCTCCATCATCCGCCGCATGAACGCACGTCCTGCGGATGGAGAGCAGCCACAGCAGGAACGTCGCGGAAAGCTTCGGCGCCTCGAGCAATTGGTCGGCGTGCAGCAGATTGATCGTGCCCCTGCCCCGGTCTCCAAAGCCATCACGTATTTCCGGCAGAGACAGAGGCGAAAATAGAAGGAGCGCCTGAGCTGGCGGCCGTCACCGTAGGGATACTGAGATCCAGCTGCCGACATGCTCAAAGCCGCCAGCGACAAGCATCCCCACATGAAGCGGCTTTTTGTCAGGTTTGGCCGTCATCGTATTGGAGGGGTGCCCGTTGCGACCTTTCTGGCCAAGGTTTGAACCTTGAAGCCCACCGTAGGCATGTTGATAACGGATGCCGAGGGCGCGAGCGATCTCGGCCGTGGTCATGCCGGATTTAGGCAATTCGCGAATCTTTTCGGATTTGCTCATGCCGCCAAAGATACCAGTGGCCGCTGATTTGGTCGATGATGCTGCGGGATCCTATCGGTCTCTACGGCATACCAGAGGTCACCGACAAATACGAAGCATACGCAACAGGGCCTACGTCATGCTGATGGACGAAGGCGCCACCGCGAGCGAGATCGCGGGCTATCTATTCACCGTGGCCACCTATACATGGGACTAACCGACTGCGGGCGGCTAGCCGAGAGAAGCGATCAGGTCGCCAAGCTACTCTTCAGTCTCCGACCTGAATTCAGTACCCACTGATGCAGCAATTCGAGGCTGCCGGAGTGCAGCGCGGCCCCGAAGCAGACCGTGAAACGATCGCACTCGCGAATTGACGCTGCCCGGCGGTTGGCGAAGTTTGCTCACAGGGCCGTACTTGTTCAACCGATGCTGATCCAGATGTGCGAGCAGCGCATCGATTTGCCGCCCATCCAGCGCCTCGAAGGCTGTGCATATATCGATCCCGCACGTCTCCAGGATTTCGCGGGCGCGCTTCGCATTTTCAATCCGTTCATGCATCAGGGTAGTCTCCGATCATGGCGGCAGTCGCTTTGGTCAGCATAATCGCTACCGCAGAGATTGCCAGACCGAAAAGCCAATCCGGGCGGCCTTGGCCGGATGGCTACGCTGAGCCGCACGAAGTTAGGATACTTCCGATATGAGGCGAGCAGCCTGGCGCTTTGGGCCGGAACCGGGATGGCCACTTTCAGGGATGGACGCTTTCGCAGGCCTCGCTCCGGTGCCGCTCCGTCCGCCACCTCGTGGCGTGTGGTATGACACCGCCGCCGAAATACGACTAGTCCGGCAGGCCCGCCAGACGCCAGCCATCAACAAACGGCTGCGCAGTGCTCATACTCCTAAAGGGTGAGTTCGCCGCCAAATCAGCGGACCTCCAATTTGGATTGCCCGCAAGAAATAGGCGGGCTTCCTCCTGTGCCTCAAGAACTCGGCCGGCGAGGGCAAGCGCGGCAAGCAGGTGCTCCCTCGAACCCGTCCCGTAGGTTCCTTCCCGGCTCAAGGTCACAACAGCGTCATCGCACTGACCGAAGGAAATCTGCGCCATTCCCATGATCCAGAAATACCAACCGGGTGGACGAGGATTTAAACGGAGCGCCTTGGCACAAGCTAATCAGCGCCGCTTACGGCTTGGCTAAATAGATTTGAAGCTCACCAATCCATGCAACCGCATCTGCATTATTGGGATTTAGCCGAACGGCAGCATCAAATTGGAATCTTGCTTCATCCTATTGCGCTCGTAAATCTGAACGCAGCCCAGGATCCTGCGAACGTGGGAATCGCCGGGATCGATTTCCCAGGCTCGTTGCGCATGCATCAGAGCCTTTGCGCGACCGGGTATCTGTGGTTCTCCCCAGATAACCCAGCCAAATAGCAGTGAGACGGCAAGATTGCTGTGCGCTTCGCTGTAGTTTGGATCGAGTTGAACAGCACGCTCCAAATCAGCACACGCCTCACTGTTGTCTGATCTGGAAACGTTGCATTTGCCTCGCGACCTAACACAAAGATCATAGGCTTCGAGATTTGACGGTTGGGAACGGGCAGCGATATTCTCTTCACCAAGCTTGCCAGAAATCGCTTCAACAACGCGTCGCGTGACCTCGTCCTGAACGTCGAAGATGTCGGCGATATCGCGGTCGAACCGCTCAGCCCAGATGTGATTGCCGCCTTGCGATCCATTGATAAGCTGCACATTGACAGGAACGAAAGAGCAGAGCTTCGCATAGACGCGCGGAATGTCTAGGGCCGCCGGTTCCGTGGTCAGTGGGTCGGGATGGCGCACTCAGAAGCCGAGCTTGAGGTCGTTGTTCCAGCGGTGCAACAAACTGTTGTAACAATGCGCGAAAAGCTAAACGATTTCCGCCCATTAGACGTTAGCTCGAAAGACGCGTGGTCCGCCAAACCATATGTGTGGGCCTGTTCCACCGGCTAGAACCAGAGGATCTAAAAGATCCAGTATCTAAGGGCTACCAGCGCCTATTTCTCCAGCGTGCCATAATTAGGCGACCAAGAGACGGTGATCGGAATGGAGGAAGGCTGCCAATCGGCCAGTGCTCGTCCGGTGTATAACCTCCGGTGAGATGATGCCGCTCGAGTTCTCGGGTCGAGCTTGCGACGTCTCGGTTTAGGGCAACGATGCATGGGGACGATGTCATGCAGCGTGTGGCACGCGCTCTCATGGCCCCGGCACTTCGGGACCGTGCGGATGGGCACGCTTTTTGTGGCGGCGCAAAGCGCTTGATCCGTGTCCAAAACCCGACAGCGGCACAAAACACGTCAAGTGCATGACAACCGGCCATCTTGGGAATGCGGAGGTTTTTCCGGATATTCACGCGCTTAC
The DNA here is from genome assembly GCF_055811495.1 of Mesorhizobium sp. WSM4830. Lineage (NCBI taxonomy): Bacteria > Pseudomonadati > Pseudomonadota > Alphaproteobacteria > Hyphomicrobiales > Phyllobacteriaceae > Mesorhizobium > Mesorhizobium sp. WSM4830. Next base: position 41,398 of record NZ_JBVVQI010000007.1, read on the forward strand.
GCGACGCTGACCGCGCTGGCACGGCCTTTGCTGATTGAGCCGCGGCAACACTGAGTGAGGTGACTGCACACAGACGCGCAAAACGAGCGATGACCTCTTCCGTTGAACCCGTGTGTCCCCTCTCTAACGGATCTAACGGAAAACAAGCTCTCATGAAGTCCCGCATCCTTTGGCAATAGCTTTGGAGATCAGCATGGTATTGCAGATGGAGTCCCCGGCTCCTTCGATTCAAGTGGAAACTTGGCTGCGCGGCGAGGCCCTCACGAGCTTTCAGCCCGGCAAAGTTTACATCGTCGAATTTTGGGCAACGTGGTGCGAACCATGTGTGAACGCGATGCACCATCTGATGCAGCTGCAGGAAAAATACCAGGACAGCGGAGTTGAGGTCGTCGGGGTCGCGGCGAATGAACACGCTCCAACGGCCGTTGAGGCCCGAACCAAGTTGGACGCGTGGTTGACCGAAAAGTGCTCGAATCTGAGCTATCGGATCGGCTTCGATCACACAGGCGCAATGAACAAGCTTTGGATGGAGCCCAGCCTTTCTGTCGTGATTCCGACCTCGTTCGTGGTCGACCGAGACGGCCACATTGCCTTTATCGGTTATCCGATGCACCTCGATGAGGTTGTGCCTAAAGTGCTTAACGGCAGCTGGCGCACCAGCGATCAAGCAAAATCCGTCGATCCCGAGCGCATCGCCACAAACCAACCCATAGCGCGCGAACAAGCCTAAGATAGCCGGTCGCAAAGCGACCGCCGTAAGTTTCTATTATCCGGCGGTCGCCCGGTACTTTCATGAGGGCGGCAACAAGGATCGCGCGATCGAGCTGACGAACCGGCAGTGAAGTCGCTGGACGGCCCGGAGCCTATCGCGGACGGACTGAAACCTGTTACCGCCTTAGGCCTTGGCTAACTGCAAGGCTGAGAAGGTCGTTGCGGCGCTCTCTGTAGACCCGACCCAGGCCACGGAATGTCCTACACTGGTTAACGGCCCTTTCGCCGATACCGCGCTGGGATGTGCCGTAGCTCCATATGGCGCAACACCTGACCCCTTTTGTCCGCCGGGCGAGAGAAGCGGCTTTATGCCGTTCCATCCTTCACAGGGGTGGAACCGCTCGTCTTTTCCGATGTGCCGTACAGCGTCGAGGATCACGCCCGCCACACCTGCTTCCGTTCGGGCCTGAAAGGATTCTTCATGAGCGAATCCCTCAGGCCGACGGCAGCTCTCGTTTGAAGTTTCCGATAGCGGCCTCGGAACAAAGGCCATCCGGCGCGCCGCCGGCGAAGACGTTCAGATCGGAGCAACTTGGGACCGCGAAGGGGAGAGGCGATGAACCTGATCGATAGTCCCCTGGTTGAATGCGAGCTCGACAAGCCTCGCCTTAGACGCACCGAGCCGGTCGTGGCGATGCCCGGCGTATCCCATAGCTTCGGGCCGGGGACGCCTTGATTGGTGTCGATGTCTACGTCTATCCAGGTGAGGTTCTCGGCATTGTTGGGGAGTCCGGTTCCGCAAGTCCACGCTGCTCAAAAATGACGAATCGGGAAGATACTCCGAACGAGGGCAGCTATCGCCTCGCGATAGCTGGAGCAGGCGACAACGTCTTCGAGCTCAATCTTGCCTCGCAGAGTCTCGCTAACGCGTGAGGGTGATCGCTTGCAGTCGGCAGACGAGCATTCGCAAGCCAAATCTCCTTCGGCAGACGATCACTGCTGCAATTAAGGAACCGTGTCCCGGTGATCCCGAACCCCCACGGTTGCAAGGAAGTCGTTCTTGTAATCCGACAGCGGGCGATCGGGCCTTGGCAGTTTTCCGAAGCTCTGGAGACCGCACCGGATCTCGAAAAACGCGGGGACGGTGTGACTAGCGACTTCCTCCAGCGCGGATTTGAGGTATCGTTCGTTCGTGACCCTTTGACACCATGCGTATCCCATTCCCTCCGCGATCTTCGCCAGATCGGCAGAAGCCGAGCAAGTGGGAAAGCCACCGACCGAATTATGGCAACCATTGTTTAGCACGATGTGTTTGAAGCGTCCGCCCTGACCAGGGATGACCGCATTGCTGATACCGTGCATCAGAAATGCTCCGTCGCCATCAATGCAGTACACGTCGCGGCTCCCGTCCGCTCCCGAAGCGCCTGCTGCAAAGCTTGAGGCGAAACCCATGCCGCCGACGCATGGAATGTGGGTAAATCTCCGCTCTCCGCCACGCTCGCTTTCGAACAGCATGACCTCGCGAGCGGTGTAGCCCGTGCTGCTGAAGACGACGCTTCCTTCGCGGATCGATTCCAGTATGGCAGTAACCGCTACCACGCGATCAACGCTTTCCTCGAACTTCGGGATACAAAGGGCGGTCTCGGCTGCAGTCTCACGCGGAGCGACAAACGCACTGCGCCGTACAAGCAGCGCGGCGTGCCGCCTTTTTTGATGGCTCTCCAGGATGTATCGGCGAACTCGATCTTGTGCCGTTCTGGCGTCCACAATCAGAGGATCTATCCCCAACAGGTCGAGCATGGATTCGGTAATTCTGCCCATGGCCATGTGTTGTGGCTCGTCTTTTGTTCCAGGCTCACCCCGCCATCCCACGATCAAGGTGAGCGGAATATCGTAGACGATTGGCGAGAACATCGACACGAGCGGGTTGAGCGCATTCGGAAGCCCGGAATTCTGCATATAAACTCCGGACGGCTGCTTTGACGCCATCGACCTACCTGCGGCCATCGCCACCGCGCTGCCTTCACACGCGGCCATCTGGTGCACGATGTTGGGGTGGTCGTTCAGCTCGACGATGAATGGTTTGAGGGCGGAATCCGGCACGCCAGAAATGTAATCAATGCCGACCGCTGATAATGCATCCAATAATACCGCCATGTTGAACTCCAAAAACAGAGAAACCGTAACCGCTCGCGGTCCTCTCCGATTATCGTTTGCAGGTCTCGTTTAAGCCCAGACCCGAAGAAGCACGACGCCAACTAGCGTCACTGCAAGAGCCACCCGGCGGGTCCGGTTGAAATGTTCGCCGAGCACCAGAGCGCCGAACAATGCAGCGAACACCATGCTGGTCTCGCGTATCGCTGCGACGAGCGCGATGGGCGCTGCCGTCGAAGCCCAGATCACGATCACATACGCCGACGTAGCGACAGCGCCGGCGACGGCGCCCGTTTTCCAAACTGTTATCATTTGCGTTCCAAGCGCGCGTCCACGTTCACCGATCGCGAGCAAAAGTGTCGGAAGGCCGCCAACAAGCATCAGCCAAACGATGTAGGTCCACGCAGTATCCGAACTCCGAGCGCCAATCCCGTCCATAAGCGTGTAACCGGCGGTACAAATCCCAGTCCCGACGGCAGATTTAAGCGCGTGTCTTTCTATTGCTTTGGCTTTCATCGTCAGCGATAAACTCATTGTTCCCAGCGCGATAAGTCCGACCGAGATCGCCGCAGGAATTGATATCGTTTCACCGATAAGTGTCATCGAACCGAGCGCCACGAGAAGAGGTGATGTTCCCCGGGCAATCGGATAGACGTAGCTGAGTTCACCGAACCGGTATGATCGAATCAAAAACCAGTAATAGCCAGTGTGGATCGCCGTCGACGCGAGCAGATATGGCCACGCTGCGGGCGGAAGGACACCTACTAAAGCAACGGCCGCAAGTGCGAATATGATCTGAGCCGTCTTAATCACCGCGACGACCGCCAGCTTATCCCCATTGACTTTCACCAAGGCGTTCCACGTCGCGTGAAATATTGCAGCGCTTAATACGAGGCTGAAAACACCGAGCGACATCTCTTCAGACCTCCCGCCGTCTTTCATCAGTGTAATAGAGGAGACCTTTGTTCAGGCCGGTCAATGCTGTACGAATTATTCCAATCTTAAAGCGGTGCCTCGACATCTTGCACTCGAGAAGGCGACCACTGAGCGCTGCGTCGCTGACGCCGGACCGGTCCACAATGATGCCGTCCCGCCAACTGGTGACGGAAATTAGCGAGTCCTTGTCATAATCTAAGAGGATTGCTGGGATGAACCGGGCTCGTATCCGCTTGGAAAGAATCCAATGTCGATTGTGGCCATCCAACAAGATGTGGTTTCGACTGTCGACGAGGATCGGCGTCGTGAAGTGTACGCAAGCGACGATGTCATCGCCCAGTTGGCAGGCGTGCACCGGGTAGACCTGCTCGTGCGGCTTTGTCGTGCCAAGTGGCAGGATATCTGCCAAAAGGCCCGTGCTTCTCAGAATTCCGCCAATGAATGAACGAGCGGCGATGGGGGTGAAATCACAGTAGACATCATCGTACATTAAGTAAGCTTGCCCTGAGGAACGCATCCCTCTAGAATTTTGTTGAGGTGCCGGCTCGGCCGCATGCACGCTTCGACAAGCTGTTCGTTTGGGTAGTAGTACCCTCCAAGATCTATTGGGCCTTCGGACGTGCGGCGCAATTCGCCCAATATTTCGGCTTCTTCTTCCGAAAGGGCGGAGTGAATTGCATCAACTCCGGCTAACCCGGCTTGGTGCCGCGAGAACCAGCCTGTCCAATGCTTGGCGAGCCAGAAATGCACCTCCCGGGTGTCGACGCACGCGGCAGGTGTGCTATGCCGCACTTGTTCGATGGCAGCCTCTAGCCCCTCTGCGAGCATGCTTATCTGGTCGTCGTGCTGGTAGCGGGCGCAGCAGCGAAAGGCTTCCGCGAAAGCTACCCACTCGTAGACCGGGTCCCACCGCAGTATGCCGGACGCAATGAAACGGTGAAATGTACTGGGCGCAGTGCCGCCGGTGCCAACCTCGAAGACATGCCCGCCGCCGGGAAGCACGGAGTATGACCGAACAAGCCGCTTCCGTTCCCCGGCGAGCGCAAGAATCAGTTCTGAAAGAAAATCACGCAAAAGGTTTCCGACCGCGAGCACGATGCCGTTTCCGCCCCTGAGTTCTTGGAAGGCGAATCTCGTTCCATCGGCGATGTTCATGAATTTCGCTTCCCGCGCTGCCCTTCCTCGACTGACGAGATGGTCTGTCACCGCACGTCTGATCAGCTGATGAAAGGGTCTGTCGAGATCCAGCAAGAAGATCGCCTGAGTTCCTGTTTCGTCGGCCTTTTGCAATGCAGCCTCGCACCAAACCTCAAGTGCCGACGCAGAAACTTTCATCATTCGCCAGATGTCACCAGTGTACGCGCGTTCGATGTAAATCTCGGCCCCGTGGTCACGTAGCACCCGGACGCAGCCATTAGCCGAGACCCGAAAAGTCGTTGAGCTTGCTCCATATTCTTCGGCGTCGTCCTTTGTTAGCCCGACGATCGTTACGGCGCCTATTTGATCCGGCCGGAGGGCTCCGAAGATTCTGAAGTCGTCGAGTACCGCCTGATAAAGATGGCCGTATGTGCTATCCGGTATCACGAACTTTGCGGGTCCCTCCGAGCCATCCACAAGAGGAACACAGCCGCCGCGCAGTATTGCATCCGCCATGACCCTCGCGGTGCTCGGCTGCACTGAGGGGGCAAATGACGCCATCTTGTTTGGGTGACCCGATTGGGATGCGCTCGAGCGGGCGCCAACGTTCGTCCCTAGGGTGACCTCGACTCGCGACGCCGATCGGGTGACGGGACTGGTGTCGTCAAGATTGAGCGAAGATGGGTCCAAGGCTCGTTCATCATTGATCTGGCTGGCCTCGACCGAAATGTACTCGTCCGCCTTAAGCACCGTCCGTTTGAGTTGTAGCGAGACAGCCAGTCCGCGCCTCTCAGCGTCGTCAAACTCCTCGCGCAGAAACGATCGAAGGCATTCCTTCCGGATAAAGGAGAACGAGCATATGTCTCCAGCCAGGAGCTCTATATGCGCAGCAAGTACACGACCTTTCCCATCCTGTCCGAACAACTCAATTTTGACGAATTGCTTATCCGAGATCGAAACCGATTGTTCCGTTTCAGCAAAACCGCCCTCGTCCATCGAGACCACAACTGTGTTCCGATCGATGAAAGGTGAGGCACCGCCCATCCCGGATGGCGCGTAACGAGCTGGTTTGTGATTCCGCAACTCGCGAATCATGGCGCCTTGACGCAATTGGCGATTTATCACGCTTCCAAGCACCGGCAAGTTTGGAATGACCTCGCCAATTTCGAGGGCGTTTCGAACGTCGGCGTCCGCAATTGCTCCGGCGCGCAGCAACTCCGCGACAGCTGCGCGCGCCTGATTGGCACTCGCACCAATGCAAGGTGCCTTGATTATGATAGCGTTTGGTTCCGCTATCGCTGCCGCCAAGCAGGTTTGAGGGTGACACGCGCTCCCCGCTGTCGACGGGCCGGCAACCGAGAGGACTAGAGCAGCCAAAGACACATCGAGCTCGTCGATCTCAATGCCAAACTGGCGTGCAATGGTTCTTGCGATCGGCGACCAAGAGTACCAACTTAATCTCGGAGACTCATCTGTTTTGCAGTAGAGCAATCTCATCGCTTGGCTCGCTCGAGCGACTACATCGCCTGCCTCACCTTGGGAATGAAAGGAGCCGTAGACGACTCGAAAATTGCTACCCTCATATCGTCGGGAGAGGCGACTGGCCGCAAGTGGTCAGCGGGGAGACTGGAGAAGTCCTGCTTCGCATAGGACCCAGTCACATGGATCAAAAGCTCGCTCGCCGAGGGCACCAGATCCCGATCGATCGCGCTTAACGCCCCTGTCAACACCATCGTCATCGACCATTCGCGCAAGTCTCGCGGATCATGCGGCAAGTTCAAATCTGTGTTTCTCAGGAGATGTCGCAGCTTTGGGTACTGCTGGAGGCATTCGTACAGCGATACGACGATGCCCTCGCCTCCTTGGCCGGACATGATTTCTCGCACCAGCTCGCTGGTTGCAGGGTTTCGGCTATAGAACGTGGAGTCGATCACCTCCTCGACATCATATGTCCGGACTGGGAAGAACGGCTGCTCGTTCTGCACGTAGAGGCCCGTCTCTTCCTGCAAGGTATATGCCGGGAGATTCTCCCTGGAAAACGAGCCGTAGTGGAGATCCAGGACAAGGTCGGGCGTTCCGAGATGCTGAATAAGCAGCCACCGCCGGTTGTCACCCACGTCCACTCCGTTCTTTGAAAGGAACTCGAGACCAAACTGGTGGCCGAGCAAGCCAAACGCACTTGAGACTGCTTGGGCCTGAATACGTGGTATGTCGTGGTGGGCAGGACCCAATTGATCCATCTCGAAGAAGGCGCGAACGGCATCAGCCATCCGATAATTGTTGAGATCGTATGTATGCCATACGTTCAGATTGTACCGGTCTTTCAGATCCTGCGAGGTCTGCCGAACGAACTCCCTAGTCATTGCTTTGACGATCGATCCGTCTTCTGCGTCGCAGATAAAAACCGGGTTCAGTCTGCGGAGCTCCGCGTCCTCCGAGAGTGTGCTCGACCAGAGCTTGGAGATGCTGTCCTTGGGCACAACAATTGCGATACGAAGTTGATCGGGCACCACAAGCCCACATTCGAGCGCGCGCAAGACGGCGTCACGCAGCGCACCGCCCTTGTTACCGGAGGTCGGCGTCACAATCAGAATCGACTCGCCGGTCGCCCGAATATGCTGGATCGCCCGCGCGACCATTACGAGTGAGGCAAACGTCTTTGTCGTACGCGTGCGTGGGTTTCCTACTAAGTTAAGGACATTCACCCGCCGGCCCCGATAGTCACCGAGCCGGTGAAGCGCGATGGTCGCCGGTTCGAAGAATGAAATGAGCTTCTCATCTAGAGGTGGAAGCTCGTACCCCGGTTTGAAGCCTGGCTCCTGGGTTCCCAGTCCCGGATTGGACGAACAGATGGAGCCGACCGTCGCGATCTTATCGTAATATGTTACCAGAGCCGATTGCTTAGACACGTCACCCTCCTCTTTTGTGGAAGCTTTAGCGGGAGAAGCGCATTCAACAGCTCTAGGCCGCTCAACGGATTCGCGAATGGACCGCCTGCAGCTCGACGAGCCGCTGATGAGGGCTTGTCTTCAATGCCGATTGGCCTGTGCGAACACCACCGGCCAGGCGTGATCCGAACCCGGCGCGCGCCGTCGTTCCACGTTGCAGGCGCCAAAGACAGCGATACTGCTTTCCGTAGATGCCGCCGCGCAAAGAGAGAACAACAAGAGTGGCGCCAACTGCGCAGGAAGAGCCCAGAGAAACGTTTCTGCATTTATTCAACGGCTTTTAACTGAGATTGCGGCGGGACGCCGACCAACCATCACCTTGTCCTCTGCCTGCGGAAGGTACTTCTCTTTTGCCGCTGAGAGCTCGCCGTAGTTCATTAGTTCGAACAGCTCGTCGAGCGTCGCGACTTCACCTTCGATACCGGCAATGCTCTCTTCCTGGATGATGCGGTCGCACACCTGACGCATCGCCAAGATCGCGGCGCGCATGTTGTGGTTGGCCCAGATGACCGTGGAAATACCGAGCGCCCGATAATCGGCGACGGGCGTGCGGTAGTATTTTGTCGGTACGATCACGACAGGCAGTCGGTTCTGCCAGGCTCGCGCGAAAGCGAAAATCTCCTCCGCGTCGGACTTGCAGGAGTGGACCAGGATCGCATCGGCCCCAGCGTCCGCATAGGCGTGCGCTCGTGCAAGCGCCTCCTGCTGACTGTGTCCGGCGATCAGCGCCTCGGTTCGAGCGACGAGAACGAACTCCGGATCCGGAACTTGGTCCTTGACGGCCTTCAGGCGACCGCAGAACTCGCCGATGTCCGCCAGTGGATGGCGATCGCCTACGAAGGAGTTCATCTTCGGGAACGCCTTGTCTTCGAGGCAAACGCCACTCGCGCCGTGCTGCCGCAACTTGCGAGCGACCAGACGCGCATTGTTGAAATTGCCGAATCCGCTCTCTCCGTCGACGAGGATTGGAATTTCCGCTGCGTCCGCCATCCGTTCCACCACGTCGACCACCTCGGTCCAAGAGGCCTCGTTCGCGTCACGGTAACCGAGGCTGGAGGAGATCGAGAGGCCGGACGCCCAAAGCGCCTTGAAACCTGACCGCTGCGCGATCGCCGCGGAGAGCGCGTCATGGGCTTCCATAAGGAATGACGGTCTGTCACGGATGCAAATGAGGTCACGAAGCGGAGACATGCGTTCGCTTGCATTGCGACCCGGATTCCGCACGTGACGCCCATTTTCGGGCGGTATACGCACCCGACGCAGATCTGCCATGCTGCTTTCCTTCCTTCGTCCTCTCGATCGCGACGTCAACCACGAACATGAAATCGGCCCGCAGTTCGTGCCGCCTTTCTAGAAGGAAGCTTCACACTTCGTGCCAACTGCGCAGGAAAGTCTCCGAAAAAGTGTTCGAGATGCTATTCAATGACTTGAATGGTGATGGGAAGGGGAGCCAAGCCGAACAACCCGTGTCGCTCATTCAACAAACCCGGCAGTAGTGTCGGTTGCCGGCCATCTTCCCACGGATGGCAGTTTCCTAGGTGGGAAGCGGAGTTCACGCGTCATCCGACTGCTATCCGCACTTTCCGATGTCCAACGATGTCGTGGCTTCTGCTAGATTTGTTGCGATCAGTCCGGTTGCAGCGACTGCATCCGCATCGGCTGTTCTCGGGCGCCGGCGCCTGTTGCTGATATCAAAGCACGCGCGGCTAAAGCGGAGAAGAAACTTTTAATCTCTGCACCGGTCCATCCCAGCCCGCACCTGATGGCATCAAGTATCATGAGGCGGAAGAAGCTCTCGCCGGGAATCCGAGGGATTGTTCTCGTCTTGCTTTATTTGGGTCAGAACAGGAGCTGCTCAAAATTGTACGCTAAGGTCGAACGGAGCATGAACATCATGCCGCCCGTCGGATTGGTGCTGGCAAGCGTGAGCGGCGAGACGTGTTTGAGCAGGTCGTTCGGGATAATCCGATCCGTCGTGCGCAGGTGCGGGTTGCGCGATCAAGATAGACGGTGTTCCAATGGCGCTGACGACAAGATTGAGACCGGAAGCGCTGAATGCCTGGCTCTCGAATGACCGGTCGCGGATTTCTCCGCGCTCGTGGAAGAACACCGCGCGTTTGGGCTTATGCGCTGCTTATGGAGCCAGCTTGGCAGCACCGGCGCAAGGCTGTGCTCGAATACCATTCGATCATGAACAGTGATCACTCGATCCGGTCGAGTTCCCGCAGCGACTTGGCCAACTGGCTTTCCTCGGACAGGCCGAGAGCTTCTTAATGATCGTCGAAGGGACGACGGCGCGCGTCGTGATCGAGGCGGCCAGATGTAGCACGGCATCCCAATGGTCAAGGATCAACGTGGTGTTGATCGGTGCGCCGATGTGGTTCGTCAGCGCCACGTACGTTTCGCGCTTATCGACAAACGCTCCGCTGCTGCTCTGAACTTGCGCCGGCCTGTCCGTCGTTGCGGCATCGCCGCAGCGACATGCAGGAGAGGCAACGACCTTCTAGCCTTGCCGGTCGAGCATCTCGAGCGTGCGAGGTCGGCCTGGCCGGGAGCAGGCAGTTCAAGCAGAGTTTCGAACATCGCGCGCAGGACCGGGACGATCTCCGGGTCTCGTTCCCGGCTGGGCGCAACAGAACGAAGCGGGTGTGCCCTTGCGTTCTTTCATTGAAGGATTCACGCCCTTACAAACTCTGAGCCAAGGCGTTGAGCAACTGGCTGGTGTTGTCGATCGAGAACTGGACACGCTCTCCTGCCCACACGGACTCCGAAAATGAAACCGGCGTGCCCTTCATATCCACGTCGACCTTTTTCTGAAGCAGAATCGGCTGCGTCTCGGCCTGCATCAACTGACGCGCTTCTTCTTTAGTCGGCAGGCGCACAATAAAGTCAGTACGCAGACGAATGTAGTCGGTAACGCCGTAATCGGCTAGAATGCTGCTGACGGTTTGTCCTTCGCGTCTCGCCTTATCGAAGCCCGGAAAGCGGCGAACTGGAAAAAATGCGTTCGAAAAATTGACGGGCTCCTCATCGGCGTATTCGAGGCGAACGATATGGTAGACCTGCTCGTCGAGCGGAAGCCTTAGCGCCTCGGCGACTCGCCGAGGAGCCTCGATCACACGCTCCTTGATCGCTTTGCCAAACGGCTCACGCCCCTGATCGAGGAGGTTTTGGGAAAAGCGGGTTCGCTCGGAGAGCCGGTAGTTCAGGCGCCCGTCGCGAACAAACGTCCCTTTCCCATGCTCGACTTGGACAAGCCCGCGACTCTGGAGCTGAGCGATCGCACGTCGGACGCTATGTCGCCCGACGCCAAAGCGTCCCACCAGTTCCGCTTCCTTGGGAAGCGGCGCCCCTTTGGCAAACCGCCCCGCAGTGATGTCGGCAGCGAGTTCCTCTTCGACGTCTTGCCACTGGCCGTGCATCAGTTTCTTCGGCATTGTCGCTTCATTCCGTTGCTTGTCACGTGCGGTCGACGATCGACCAACATATTCGAATAAGTATAAGCAGCGACGTCTCCGTTGGCAATGTCCGCGGCTGATCCGCAAGCGCGCTGTGTTAGAAAGGCCAAAGCTCGGACGCGCGCTGAAATCTGGGTCCCCTGATCCGCTGATATTCGAATCTCTTTTTGTCATCCGAATGTCGTGAAACTGAGGCATGTTTCGGCTGCCTCACAACAGGCGGCCCGCAGGAAGCGCGACCTCAAGCACCGTCAGCGCTGCACCGCCACCAATATCCCGGAGAGCCGAATGAACCAGAGCAGATTGAAAGCCAAGAGCTTGGTACTGATTGTAATACTGAGCGCCGGCGTCGCGGCCTTGTCCGGCAACACGCCAGTCTTTGCGCGTGACCTGACGATCGCCGTTCCGAAGAACCCGGATAACCTCGATCCGGCCACCGAGAACTCCAACCCCAATCTGCGGGTGGTGCTTTCTCTTTATGACACGCTTGTCAGATACGACTACCGCAATGACGGTAAGATCGTGCCGGGGCTGGCGACCGAGTGGAAGGCCCTCGATCCGAAGACCCTTGAGTTCAAGCTGAGGCCGGGGGTCGTGTTTCACAACGGCGACACTTTCGACGCCAACGATGTCATCGCGACGTTCTCGGATGTGAGATTGGGGCGCGATAAAAGGGTGCCCACTGAATCCGAGGAGTTTCTCGGCGGCATCGAGAGGATCGAGGCCCTCGACAACATGACGGTCCGGATTCACATCAAGGCTGTTGATCCGATTGCGCTCGATCGCTTCGCCACCTTCCCTGCCCAGATCATTTCCGAAACGGCTTTGAAGCAAGCTCCAAACTACAATGATTTTACGAAGCTCGATGCGGGCTCCGGGCCCTACACGCTTGTCAGCCACGAGGTCGGCGGCGCGACCGCCCTCAAGAGGTTCGATGCCTATTGGGGCGACGCGAAGGCGGCCGCCGATAAGGTAACGTTCGTCACGGTTCCTGAACTGTCTACCCGCGTTGCGGGCCTCCTCGCCGGCCAGTTCGACATGATCACGGAAATCGGCACGGATGAATTTCCGCAGATCGAGGGCAACCCGAACGGTGCGGTCGCCGGCGGGCCGATCGAGACTATTCGAGGCGTCATCTTTGACAGCATCAATAGCCCGATCGCCGATCCGCGCCTCAGGCACGCGATGAACCTCGCCATCGATCGCGAGGCACTGGTGAAAGCCCTCTATGATGGGCGCACAGAAGTGACGCATGGTTGGCAGCTGAAAACCTTCGGCGACATGTATCTGCAGGGCCGTCCGGTGGACGAATATGATCCGGAAAAGGCAAAGCAGCTTCTCAAGGAAGCGGGCTATCACGGCCAGGAGATCGTCTGGCGCACCCAGCACAACTACTACACCAAGCAGGGGGAGACGGCCCAGATCGTACAGTCGATGTGGAAAGCCGTTGGACTGAACGTCAAGCTGGAGTTCAAGGAAAACTGGACGCAGGTGCTCGCCGATACGCCCGACAGAGCGATCATCGATGCATCCTCCGGCGCCTACTATCCCGATCCGCTTGGCCAGTTCTGGCGCCGCCTCGGGCCCGGCGGCTCGTTTGCGAAACAGAAATTCTTCACCGTCTCTCCTGACATGGCAGCGCTGGGGGAGGAATTGTCGACGTCTATCGATACGCCGCATCGGCGGGTGGTCTTTGCCCAGATGCTCGACAAGTTTGAGGAGGATCCGAATACCGCGAACTTCTATACAGCCGCCCATTTCATCGGGGTGCGCAAGGATCGCCTGACCTATAACGCCCTTCCGACGGAATATCTGGATCTCACGACAACAGGCGTGAGCTTCAGATAACATGGACTTGCATCCCCATAGTCAAAGTCGCGCTCATCCCCTGATCTCGGTTCAGCGGCTGAGCGTGGCCTTCGCCGCCGGGCACAGCGGCTCTGCATTGCGCGACATCAGCTTTGATCTGATGGCCGGAGAAATTCTCGGCATCGTCGGAGAAAGCGGATCCGGCAAGAGCGTCATGTGCCGGGCCATTGCAGGCCTGCTGCCGCCGAGCGCCAAAATCAAAGGACAGATGAATTTCGAAGGGCGGCCGTACCCCCTGTCGGACCGGCGATTGCTGGCTGGCCTCAGGGGACATGGCATTGCCATGATATTCCAGGATCCGATGAGTGCACTCGATCCCCTGATGACGGTTAGGCGGCACCTTGCGCTACGGACCCTTGGTGATCCGGGCCCACTGCTGACGACGGCCGGTTTTGTCGACCCCGGAAAGATTCTCGATTCCTACCCGCATCAAATGTCTGGTGGACAATGCCAGCGGGTGGCGATCGCCTGCGCTCTCGCGCGTGAACCCCGGTTGCTCATCGCCGATGAACCGACCACGGCGCTCGATGTCACCGTCCAGGCCGGCGTCCTCAAGCACCTGAAGGCGATTGCCGCAGAACGCGGCATGTCGATCATATTCGTCACGCACGACCTGGCGGTGGCCTATCAGCTGTGCAACCAGATCATTGTCCTGAGAAACGGAGTAATCGTGGAGACTGGCTCTGCGGCCGCCGTTCTCGCGGCTCCCCGCGCCGATTACACTAAGCAACTGATTGCATCCATGCCGCGGCCGCGGCCGCACGCCTCAGCGACCATGCCGCAAGTCCCTCCGCCGGCCGCCTTGCGCCCGATCGGCGTGCCTACCGCCAGCCATCCGGCATTGCGTCTCGACAATATCTCGGTGAGCTACAAAACGGCTGACGGACGCCGCTTCGACGCCCTCCGGAACGTCAGCGTTGATGTCGGCGAAGGCGAGATCGTCGGACTGGTCGGCGAAAGCGGTTCGGGCAAGAGCACATTGGCGAAAGCTGCCGTCGGCCTGGTGACACCCGCGGGCGGCCGTATCTCGCTGAATGGACGCACCCTCGACTGGAGCAGGCCGGATCCGTCTTGGCGGCGGCAAATACAGTACATTTTCCAGGACCCCCGCGGCGCGCTCGATCCTCTCGGCAGGATCATTCATCAGGTGCGCCAGCCGCTCGATATTCATCGACTGGGGGACAAAAGCGAACGGGAAGGTGTGGCCCGCTCCCGGCTCCTCGAAACCCACCTCGACGAGACGCTGTTTAAGCGCAAACCCGGCAACCTCTCCGGCGGCCAGCGGCAGAGGGCGACGATCGCACGCGCACTGACGGTTCGACCGCGCGTCCTGATCTGCGATGAAAGCGTTTCTGCACTCGACGTGTCGATCCAGTCCAGGATTCTGGACCTGCTGCTCGACCTGCGCGCGAGATACGCGCTCGCGATCCTCTTCATCAGCCATGACCTTTCCGTCATCCAGCATATCTGCGACCGGGTGGTGGTCATGCGGCATGGCAAGCTGATCGAGGAAGGCCAGACGTTCGAATTGTTTCGCAACCCGACTGAGAGCTACACCCGGGACCTGATTGCGGCCCTCCCAAGGCTCCCCGATGCTCCGCTGAGCCACCTACCCGAGGAGGAGGCCGCGGTATGAACTGGTATCTCTTGCGCCTGGGGCGGGCTTGCATAACGATCCTTCTGCTTTTGACTTTTGCGTTCTTCGCACTCGCTGCGAGTGGCGATCCCGCGCAAATATTGCTGGGTCCAGACACCAGCCAGGCCGCCATTGATGCCTTCCGCGAGAAATGGGGTCTTAATCTTCCCTTGTGGCAGCAGTTCCTGATTTATCTCAACGGACTGCTGCACATGAATTTCGGTCTCTCCTATCGAACCGGAGAGTCGGCTCTTGCGCTGGTTCTGGATCGAATTCCCGTGACACTGTCCCTGGTGCTCCCGACTATCCTGCTGTCGATCGCTCTGGGCGTGCCGCTTGGGATTCTCTCGGCGATGCATCGGGGGCGCTTCATCGACAAGTTGGCCATCACGCTGTCGGTTGTCGGCCTTTCGGTTCCCTCGTTCCTGTTGGGCGTGCTGGCGATGTATCTGTTCTCGGTGAAACTCGGCTGGCTTTCGCCCAGCGGCTATGTAGACTGGACCTCCTACATTATGCCGGTCGCGACGCTGTCGACCGTGGGGATAGGGACCTATGCGCGTTTCACGCGCTCGGCAATGGTCGAGGTATTGTCGCGCCCGATGGTCGAGACCGCAAGAGCAAGCGGTCTATCCGAGGGGATCATCCATCGCGTTCACACGCTGCCAAATGCGCTGACGCCGCTGATCACCATCACGGCCTTGGAGTTCGGGCAATTCGTCACTTACGCCGCCGTGGTCGAGAATGTGTTCGGCTGGCAAGGCACAGGATCTTTGTTGATAGAAAGTGTGAGCGCTCGTGACTTCGCCGTCGTACAGGCGATCATGATCATCACCGGCGTGACGATGATCCTCGCCAACCTCCTGGCGGACCTGTCCTACGGCTTCATCGATCCGAGAATAGCCGATCTGCGCCACCGGTCCGCACGCCGCCTTCGCACAATCTGCGAGAGTTAAGAAATGATTTTACGACAAAACTTTTCCCCCGCCATCGTCGGCTGCTTCTGCGTTCTTTCCTTTTTGGCAGTGGTTGTCATGGCAGCTCCGTGGCTATCGCCAAGCGATCTCTCAGAGGTTAACCTGCTGGACCGCTTCAGGGCGCCGGTCTTCATGGGCGGAACATGGCAGTATCCGCTCGGTACCGATGCGTTGGGTCGGGACATGCTCTCGCTCATTCTGCGCGGCATCCAGGTCTCCTTGACCATCGCGGTAGTCGGCACGATCGGAGGAGCAATCGTCGGAACAGCGCTTGGTCTTGTGGCTGCCTGGATAGGCGGCATTCTCGATGCCATCGTTGGCACGCTCGTTGATTTTCAGGCGACGATACCGACCCTGATCCTCATCCTCGCCCTGATCACCGTGCTTCCGAGTGCAGACTTCACGGTGTTCGTCGCCATCATGATCTTTCATGGCTGGGATCGCTACGCTCGCCTCGCCCGGGCGATCGCGCTTTCGGCCAAAAGCCAGCCCTATGTTCAGGCTCAGCAGATCATGGGCGCCTCAACCTTCCGGATCATAACCAGATCAGTTTTGCCAAATGCGATGGCAGTGCTTCTGGTCAACATGTCGATCAACTTCCCGCAGACGATCCTGGCGGAGACGACCCTCAGTTTTCTGGGGGTCGGAATTCGGCCTCCTGATGTCTCGCTGGGGCTTCTGATCGGGATCGGCCGTGACCAGCTGTTCAATGCTCCGTGGGTCGCGCTGACGCCCGGCTTCCTGATCTTGATCACGACGATCTCCATTTCGGTCTTGGGGGACTGGGCGCGCGATCTCGTCGAGGCGGACTGACCCACGCCAGAAACGCTTATCGCCCCAGTACGAAAATCGCCTCTCGGAACGAGAGGATTTTCTTCTAAGTCGAGTTAGAAAGGCCAACAATGACCAGCAATATCAGTGCAATCGGGTTCTATAACCGCCCAAGCTTAGGCGACCTGGAACTGTTCAATGCCTCGCTTCGAAAGGTTGCCGAGACCGGCGCGGACGCCTGCGAAATCCCGATCTACGCCGAGGAAGTCGTGTCGCGGGGCCGGATCATGAAAGATCGGGCAGCCCGCATCACGACGATCGTCCGTAGCTATGGGTTCAAGAGGCTCTCCCTGCATGGGCCGTTGATTTCGAATTTCATGGACCCCGAGCATCTCGATCTTCACAAGCATGTCATGCAGGCCAATCTCGAATTGTGCGACCGCCTCGGTGCCGGATTGCTGGTCCAACACGGCGGTCATGCTTATCCGGCTCCAGGCGAAGACTGCGCGGACTATGACGACATGGAGCGGGAGGCGCTGGCCGAAATGGCGATCGTCGCAGCCGGCTACGGCGCTCGCATTGGCCTTGAAAACATCTTCGCGTCGGCCGACGGTGAGTATGTGCAGAGCCCGAGTGACGTGGCAGCAACCGTGCGCGCGATCGGCTCGGACCAGGTCGTTGCCGTTCTCGATCTGTCCCACGCCTATATCGCATCGACCGCACGACGACTGAACTTCCGAGAAGAGCTGCGCGCCTTGGCGCCGGTGACCGGTCATCTTCACGTTCACGACAGCTACGGCTTGCCCAACACCATGCGCAAGTTCCACCGTCCGGTCGAAGCCACCAGCTATGGCTTCGGGGATCTGCATCTTCCGATTGGCTGGGGCGACATCCCGTGGGAGCCGATCTTCTCGGAACTGCAATTCCTGCCGGACACGATGCTGATCATGGAGATCGAAAGTGACCGGTTCGCCGATGAACAGCCGGCTTCGCTCGAGCGCGCAAGGCGGCTTGTCCAGCTGAACCCTGCCCGCTGACCCTTCGTCACCAATTTTAAGGCTTGGGCGGGACGCTTTTCTGAAGGCAGAGAATAAGCCGACGGTTCCATCGCCAACGATCTCGTGACAGAGCCCGCGCCACTACGGATTTCACCCCACCCTCAAAGCGCCGTTTCGGCTGGCCGGCGGTCAATCGGTCGAGGTCCTGGAACAGGCGATGCGCGATTTCGCAGACGGCGCCCTGCCCTGCCCGATCGGCCGTCTGCGGATCGGCATGATCGGCGGCTTCTTCGCCCTCGTTCCTGTCGGTCCCATGGCATTCCTGCGCGGCTTCGCCTCACGGATCGTGCGCGAGTTCGATGGCTTCAGAGCGCCGATGATTCAGCGGAGCTCCAACGACGCATGCGTCGATTAACGCCGGTTGCGGCAGCGAGGCTGCGGTCGCGGAATTCGAAAAAGGAGCGAATCCCAGGCTGCGACCGGAATGGTGCTAGACATAATATTCGGATAACACTAGAAGACATTCGAATATCTGGAGAGGGGCTACTCTGCGTTCGATAACCTCAATGCTGGAAGAAAAGAGACTACAATGGATGAAGTGAGAACCGGTGACGCGGTCATCGGACAATACGACCACGGCCAAGCGCTTGGCATCCTCGCATCCGCTCGGCCAGCTGCGATCAAGGCTCTGGCGGAGCGGGTTCTGGATGGCTTCGGTGACGTTACGGTCATCAGCAACCGGACGGGACTTGCGATGCTTCCCTATCAGGACACGGTCAAAGGCACCGCATTCCACCTGGGGGAAGTCCTCGTTGCCGAGGCGCAGATCGAAGTGCCTGCCCGCGACCTCGAAGGATATGGGGCTGTCGTTGGGCGCGACCTCGAACACGCCATGGCGATGGCCGTCATCGACGCAGCCATTGCCGCCCGACACCAGGCCAGCGTCATACTCGAGCTCCTCGATGCCGAGCGCCGGCACCAGGAAGAGAGCGATCGGCAGCGGCTGAGACAAGTCGAGGCCACCCGCGTACAGATGGAGACTTTCTGATGCCTCTCACCCTTGCTCCGACCGCGGACGAGAGCCGCACGAACGCCGCCTTCGAGGAACTGATGTGGGCGCTCAGCCGCCCGGGGGTCATTCGCACGCTCCCTGCCAGCGGGTTGGCGGCGGTCGCCGGAAGCCTGCTTGATCGCGAATGCTCCTATTGTGTGCTGGACAATCCGGATACCCAGCAGGCCGTAAGTCGCACCGGTGCACGCGCCCTATCGCAGCGCGCAGCCGAATACATCTTCTCGCGGATCGACACGGCTGAAACAGTCGCCGCATTGTCAGGCATGCGGGTCGGCACGCTGGCTTATCCCGACGAGGCCGCCACCTTGTTTGCTCCCGCTCGCCTCGGCAGTGGCTCGAGATTGCGTATGACCGGGCCCGGCATCAAGACCAGCATGACGATTGCGGTCGATGACGTGGCGCCATCCTTCTGGGAGTTGCGCCAGCGGGCTATCCGCTACCCGCTTGGCTTCGATGTCTACCTTGTCGATGACGACCGTGTGATCGGCATCCCCCGTTCCACAACAGTCGAGGTGCTCTGATGGCCTATGTAGCAACCCGCGGTGGCGAGCAGGCCATCGAACATGCCGAGCGGCTGTTTCGATGCGATCTCGGAACGATCAGCCGCGACCGGGTCGACGCCGTGCGCAAGAACCTGCCCTATCTCGTCGACCGCTTGATGGGAGAAGCTTCGCTTTACGAACCTGATCTGGCGGCATTGGCGCTCTCCCAGGCCGGTGGCGATCTTTACGAAGCCGTGCTGCTGCTACGCGCCTATCGCACGACGCAGCCGCGCATCGCCTTCGCCCGCCCTATAACACAGCCGGACCTGTTCACGGTCCGTCGCATCTCGGCGGCTTTCAAGGATATTCCGGGCGGCCAGATCCTTGGCCCCACGCTCGACTATTCCCATCGCCTGCTGCAGGTCGGTGTCTTGATGGGCGAGGATTTCACGCCCCAACCCGTGCCGCCTGCTCTGCATCCGGCGCCGGCCACGCAGCCATCGCTGATCGACTGGCAGAAAGCTCAAGGAATAGTCCCCGATCTTCCGGCGGAAGAAGTCGCCCCGGAAGACATCCCGGACCTGACGCGCGAGCCACTGCTCTTCCCAGTTCCGCGCGCACACAAGCTGCAAAGTCTGGCGAGAGCCGACACCGGCGGCGCGCTGGCGCTCGGCTATGCCACGATGCGCGGTTACGGCGACGTCCACCCCACCGTCAACGAATTGCGGCTTGCCGAAGCACCTGTCCGTCTCCGCCATCCACGCGGCACGATCTTCAGCGCCGGCCGCGTTCGTGTGAGCCAGGCCGAGATCATCTCCAAATCGAAGAATCTGGAGCTCGGCTTTTCGGCCACGTTCGGCTGGAACGAGGTAAAAGTGATCGCCGCCGCGACCCTCGACATTGCTTCCAGCCAGCCAAATCCAGCTTCCGCCGCAACGGAGGAGTTCATCCTCTATCATACCGAGCCGGTCGAAAGCTCCGGCTTTTGTATTCACTTCAAACTCCCCCACTACGTAACCTTCCAGTCTGCTCTCGATGCCTTTCGAAGGGTCAAAGCTGACCGCGAGGCATCAGTCTCGACGGTCGCCAAGAAAGAGCTGACACAAGCACTGCTGGATGATGCGCTATGAAATTGCAGGAACTGACCAGGCCCTGGGCGGCATTCAACTATGGATTCCTCGACGAGTCGGCCAAACGGGAACTTCGCCGGCGCATTTTGAAAGCGATTGCGGTACCCGGCTATCAAGTACCCTACGCCAGTCGCGAAGTGCCGATGGCGCGCGGCTGGGGCACCGGCGGATTGCAGGTAACGCTCACCCTCCTGAAGCCAACCGCGGTCGTCAAGGTCATCGACCAGGGGGCTGACGATTCCGTCAACGCCTGCAGCATCCGCAAGTTCTTTGGCCGAGTCGGCGACGTGATGGAGACACAGGATACCCAGAAGGCAACCATCATTCAGTCTCGTCACCGCATTCCTGAAGAGAAACTGCGTGACGACCAGGTTCTGGTGTTGCAGGTACCCGATCCCGAACCGTTGCGGACCGTCCAGTCAGATATGTCGGTCGCACGAGAAATGCACGGTGATGCCGACTACGGGCACCTTTGGCTCATTTTGTACGAACAACTCGTCAAGTCAGGGCGGATTATGCAGTATACGGAGTACCCCAGCCTCGTGAACGGCCGCCACGTCATCTCCCCCTCACCGATCCCGCGCTGGGACGTGCTGAAGCTCAATGAAGCCGACCACCTGACCATTCTCTCGGCCGGACGCGAGAAGCGAATTTACGCCGTACCGCCCCATACACGCGTGGAACCGCTGGTGTTCGACGATATCCCCTATCGGGTCGAGGATCATCAGGACAAGACCTGCTACCGAACCAATGTCACCGGCTTCTTCATGAACGAATTGCCGCAAGATGACGGCTCCGCGAAGTTCGAGCTCTCCGACAGCCATTTCGGCGTGAAGCACATGCGCAAGGCTCAAGGTGAGCCGATCGAGATCGGCGATACCTGGTACAAGAACGGGAAGATGAACTGATGAGCGCTCTCAATCTCGCTGCGGCGACGCAGATCACCCGCCAGCCACCGCGTCTGATGCTCGCCGAGCCGATGCTTACCATGCGCGGCATTTCGAAGAATTTCGGTGACGTCAAAGCTCTCAGCGATGTCAATGTCTGCGTCTACCCTGGCGAGGTTCTGGGCATCGTCGGCGAATCCGGTTCCGGCAAGTCGACTTTGCTCAGAATGATGAATCTCGAAAATACTCCGGAAGCCGGCAGTTATCATTTGGCCCTGCCAGGCCGCGAGGACCGAAATCTCTTCACGCTCGACCGCTTCGAGCGGCGCTCGCTGAGAGCACAGCATATCGGTATCGTCTACCAGAACCCTCATCTTGGCCTCCTGATGGGTCACACCAGCAGTGGCAACGTTGCCGAGCGGCTGCTAATTGCCGGCAAGCGCAACTTCGCGGAACTGCGTGAACGGGCGCGGCAGTCGCTTGACGCATCCGAGTTTCCGGTCGAGCGGATGGATGCGACGCCACGCGAACTCTCTGGCGGCATGCAACAGCGTGTGCAACTCGCGAAGGCAATCGCGCTCGAACCGGCGGTGCTGCTTCTCGACGAACCGACCACCGGTCTGGACGTTAGTGTTCAGGCACTTGTGCTCGATACGCTGAAGCGGTTGCAGCGGGACCGCGCCATCACCATGGTTCTCGTCTCCCACGATCTCGGTGTGATCCGGACCATGGCCGATCGCGTAATGGTTATGCGTCGCGGCAAGGTCGTGGAACAGGGGTTGGCGGATCAGATCTTCCAGGACCCCCAGCACGCCTACACCCAGCAGCTCGTCCACGCCAAGCTTTGAGAGTGTCAGACATGAATATCGAGGTCTCTATCCCCGAGACGCCGGCGCCTGTGTTGCGCGTCGAGGGCCTTACCAAGCAGTTTGAAATGCACCACCTCAAGCGCACGCTGTTTGCCTTCGACAACATTGATTTTGAACTTCGTGAGGGCGAGTTCATTCTGCTCAGAGGTGAGAACGGCGCCGGCAAGTCAACGCTGCTGCGGACCCTCTACCGCTCTTACCTGCCACAAGGGGGTCATGCTTACTATCACACGCGGGAGGGCGTGATCGACCTCGCCTCGGCCGCCGATGTCGATATTGCCGTCCTTCGTCGCCGCGAGATCGGCTTCGTCACTCAGTTTCTCAATGCTCGACCTCGCGTCGCAGCTGAGGAGGTTGTTGCAGAACCTCTGCGGCTCGCCGGCACTCCGCATGCCGAGGCTCTTGTTGAGGCCCGCCGCTGGCTCGGTGCGTTCGGGGTGAAGAAACAGCTCTGGGCGGCTTATCCGTCGACCTTCTCCGGTGGCGAGCAGCAGAAGGTAAATCTGGCGCGAGCTCTCATTCTGCCGCAGCGGCTTCTGCTTCTCGACGAGCCTACGGCTTCGCTCGACCGTGACGCCCGCAAGGCCTTGGTCGAACGCCTGACGCAGCTCAAGGCATCTGGTGTTGCGATGATCGGGATATTTCACCATCCGGAAGATGTCGCCGGGCTTATTGATCAGGAGATCGCCCTAAAGACGGTCAAGATCGAGGACCAATGACAACCGCGAAGTGGTCGTGGAACCCTAGTTCCATCCATAGTGATAGCCTCTGCGATGCTAAACGCGTTTGTGGCACTGGGCTTTGTCAGTCCGTGGATGATGTAATCATGGGTCATCGTGCCACCCCGCCCCTTCTTTAAAGGAAGCCCTGGCTGGGTGCGGTCCAGCGCCTGGACTGGCTTTTTTCATCGACGGAAAGGACAATGGCATGGGCCGGCGGCGAGACGTAGAGCCCAACGACATCGTGCAGTTTCTCGGCGAAGGCCTTGTCATTCGACAGTTTGAAGCTGCGCTAGCGGTGCGGTGCAAGACCATGCTCGTGCCATATGTTGACGACCGAAGAGGCCGCGATCCCACCGCCTTTGCCATCGCGCGAACCGTCCAGTGTGTGGCGTCTTGCTTGGGCGTTTCCAGCGTCACAGCGATCACCTGATCGACCAGTTCGGGATCGAGCGGCGCAATGACTGGCGGGCGGCTCTTGTCGCGCAAAAGGCCATCAACGCCTTCGGCCATGAAACGCTCCTGCCATCACCAAACAGCAGGTCTTCGATTTGCCGGTAGCCTCCATAATGGCCACAGTTCCCAAGCCGTCATCGCTCATCAGAATGCTCTTCGCCCGCCACGCATGCTTCTGCGGCGAACCGCGCTTTTGCGCCATTGGGCGACCGACCGAGATGACGTCGCGATCATGGTGCCCTTCAAGCGACTGACCAAGGATTTGAAGGCTGTTCTCTTCGTAGCAGGTCAGGACCGAAGACGTGGGCGCCTCATCAGCGACACATCGGGCTCTAATAGTGGTGCACGCATTAAGGCGCCATTCGAAACAAATCAGTCCAGCACAACAACGCCTTTATCGCCGGCTCGCCGGTTATTCACCCTGTTCCAAATTGCGCTGTATCTAGCGGTAAATTTTGCTGCAAATGCCAGCGTCGCATGTCAAGATGAGTTGGGTAAAGGGTGGGGATTGCATATGCACACGGCAATGAGCCAGAAACTGGCGAGCTATGGCCAGTGGACGTATCGCGGTGCGTGGGCACTTGAAATCGTTGCGGCGATCATCGGTCTAGCAACCGGCGTCGCCCTGAGTTACCGCGGGTTTGTTGCCAATGAGGCGGCGGACTCAATGGACCTTGTCCTTGCAAGTGCCCCTTTCTTTATGATTGCGATTGCTGAGCTGACGAAAATCCCAATCGCCACGCTTCTGTTCGGCGCCTCGTGGTTTTGGAAACCTGTTATCTTGGTGTTTCTACTCGTATTAGCCGGCATCACTTTTGAGACAGTCCTTCTCGGATTGGAGCGTGCCAGCACGATGCGCGAGGTGCAGTATGCGAACTTCGCCAACCAAACTAAGGCACTCCAGCAAGAGCTCGAGACTCTCAAGACAACAGCCGAAAGCTTGCGAAACGTTGACGACGAGGCAAAGGCCCGAAGCAATCTGGAGCAGCTCAGTGGGTTGGCTGACACCGAGCGGGACAAATTGCGCGCCCGGATAACAGAGGTTGACGAAGAGCTGCAGGCCGCAATCACCCTTTCACCAGCGGCAGCGCGAGCCAAGGAGTATCTTGAGGAGAAACAAGCAGCGCTGAGCGCGCTGGTGGAACGGCGCGATCGAGAGATCAAGGACGCCGTGGAGCAGTTCGAGCGACAGCGGGATAGCTACGTTGATCGCATAAAGAGCGCACGCGAAACAGGCGACCTTGCATCGGTGCAGCGCAACGAAGAAGGGCTGAACAAGCTAACTAACCCGCGGCCCAAAAAAGAGGCCGAATTCGCGTCGAAATTGGCGGAATTGGAGCCCGCAGTCGCCGCGGCCCGCGCAGAATATGAGAGGCTGCGAAAAGATAGTCCTCCGATGACCCTCCAAGACAAACAGCGCCTTGAGGCTAGGCGCAACGATCTGGAGAAACTCTACGACGGCACCGCTGCCGATTGGGATCGTAAGCTTGACGAGGCGCGTACAGCGCTAACGGCCGCTCAGGAAGCCGCGACTCGCAAGTCAGAGACGCTCGCCAAGAACCAGCAGCGGCAAGAAGCCATCGCGACGCAACTGAACCGCCTGGAAACAGAGCGCCTCCCGATCGCCCGCAACGATCAGATTCGTAGGCTGGCAGCTCGCTGGTATGGCGTGAAGCCGGAAGACGTTACAGACCCTCAGGCCGGCACGGTATCGACGATCTGGTTCGCCTCGCTTGCATTCATCGCCGCATTAGCGGGGCCGATCACGGCGATGGTTGCGCTGGCCCTACAACGCATCGGCGCACAGCCCCCAGTTCAACGTGATAGCAAACTCTCGCGTTTGTTGCGTCGAATGCTGTTACGCTGGCGGTGGCGCCGTGTCCGCAAGGTACCCGTGCAGGTGCCTTTCGACAGAGAAGTAGAGAAGCGCGTCGAGGTTCCTGTCGAAGTCGAGAAGGTCGTCAAAGAGATCCTATACGTGCCTATCCTTACTGACGACCCCGAGGCGTTGCGCCGGGCGTTAGATAGGGAACTGCCTCCGGAAGTAATCGATCTGGTAAAGGTTTCTGCAAAAGGACAATACGACCAGAAAGAGATGGAGAAAGCCCTCAAGGGTGAACTGCAATTAGATTTTAAAGAGCCGGCGACTGGGGCGAAGCGAGGCGGTAGACGTGCTCGTACGACATAACACCAAGCTGCTCGAACAGGCGATCGATCTGCAGATCAAACGGTCGGCGATTCCAACTCTGCAGGCAGAAGCAGCTGCGCACGACAAGATCGCTCGCGCCAATGCATTTCGGCGAATGGCTAGCGGCGCTGCCGTCGCAATGGCCGCTATTGGGATTGGCGTAGGTGTATGGCTGGTCCTTGATCGTGACCCAACGGTGATCCAACCGGCGCCGCCGGTCACTCAAAACATTCCGCCAAACCCGATCGAAAACGAGCCAAAAGAGACGAAGAAATCAGAAGACAGAATTCCGGGTGGCGAGACAATCGCGCAGGAAGGAAAGACCGACAAGCCTAAGTCGCCGCCAATCGAGCAGCCGAAGCCGCCGCCCGTAGACCCAGCTAATCCGGATACGTTCGATTTCGTCAAGTTCGCCAATCGCCAAGTGACCTACGCTGGCAGCACCTGGCAACTCGAGTCCGGTCATCATTTTGACAGTGAGAAAGCTCCAACTTGGGACACCGCCTGGTGCTACACGCGGAAGCTGGCAAACACCGGAGTTGAAGTTCAGGTAAGACTTGTCAACAGACCCTCACCTACATCGATGCCGTTGGCGCCGGTGTCGTCCAGCGAGACACTCGCATCGGTAGGCCTTGACGACAAGTCGGCGCGTGAACTCGCCAGCCATTGCCTCTGGCTCGACGAGGCCAGGTTCGCGCCAACCGATTTCGACATGGACAATGAGCGGAAAGAAGCAGCTGCCGCGGCCGACGAACTGTCTGTGCAGCAGGACGGATGGGACGCGATCGGAAACGATCTGCCGGGTATGCCAGCTTGGAATGTCTCGCTTGAACAGTGCCAGGCTCAATGCAAAGCAGATCGCCGCTGCTTAGCACTCACCTATGATAAGAAACACGCCGCCTGTTTCATGAAAAATAATGGGTCGATTTTGGTTAGAAGTCCCGATGCAGTGATGGCGGCGAAGGGAGTCATCAAGGCGAATCTGCAGTACTCTAGCCTCGTTTTCGCCAAGGACACAGTAGTCATTGGGGGCGCTTACGCGAATGTGCGGAGCGGCTACGCCGACTGCGTATTGGCCTGCAGCGCTGATCAGAGATGTCTAGGCTTCAATTTTGATGGTCCGAACAAGATGTGCGCCATGCTTGACACCGTGACCTCATCGTCTTCCTACGAGGGCGTGGTGTCGGGCGTCAAAGCCACCCGCAATTGAAAGGCACCGGCCCGTGATCATGTGCCAAGAAGGCCAGATGAGCTAGCTGGCAAAGTGACCGTGAATCTTCTCCCGCTTATGACGGTAGAGGTGCGCTTGGTGACAGGGTAGTCTGCTGCTGAAATCCGGTCAGGGCCTATGCAGTTTCACGATTCGATGGCCCTGCTGTTCTGCGGGTGACAAGTCGAACCCGTCACCCTCGCCCGTTCTTAATTCGCCTGTCTCTTGTCCGTTATTTGAATGCGTCATTGAGAACGTTGGCGAGCCTTGCCGCCGCCAGCGCTGCTTGGCTTCTCGCGACGTTGCGTGCGTCGGTTTCATACGTCCGGGGCAGCACCGACACCGTGCCTTCGCTCAGCACAGGCTCCGCATAAGCGAACTTCTTGCCGAGCACAAAGCTCTCTTGGGTCCAAGCATCTGGGTCCAGCACCTTGGCCTTTGCGCTGTCGACTTGAAGCTTCGAAATGCCGGCCTTGTCATTGGCATCGAAGATGGCACCCGACACCGAAACGTAGCCTCCGAACATTCGATCCCAATAGGCGTGAAGGTCGATCGTTTCGCCGGTCGCCGGCGACACGTTAACTTCGTTGCCGCCACGGTCGCCATCTGTGTTGATCGCAGAAATTCGCTCCGTCGCGTGCAACGGCTGGTGAACGTCTCCAATGAGGTGCAGCAGCCAAACCATGTCGTAGGAGCGAACGTCGTCGGTCGCGGCCGACGTCGCCGGCAGCGCCGCGATGAACAGCTTCATCTGCGAAACGGCATTGATCGGATCGGCATCGGAGAATTGCGTCCCGTCGGTCGAAAATCTGATGTCCTTGAAATGCCAGTAGCGGTGCATGTTTTTGTCTGCGTAGCCGATGTTCTGCGCCGTCGGCGTGTCGTCGTCCTTGGTGTAGCCGTGGGTAGAGTCCTTGATGTCATCCGCCCAAACGGCCGCATGAACGAAGGCGTATTGCGCCTTCTTGTCATCGGGCACGCCGGCGATCCAGCTTGGATAGTCGGGGTTCAGCTTGATCAGTGCATCGACCTTGGCCTTCGCCTGCGGCGTCAGTTTAGAGTAGGCCACGGCGGCGACCTGCATGTGCCCGCCGTCCCACCAGGCCAGCGCAGGCGCCGATGACAGGATCAACGAAAGAACGGAACCAAAGACGAGCGCACGACGCATGTATTCCTCCCCGAAGCCGACTTTTCTGATCTATCAACTGTAGACGACGTGGCAATGACGGCAATGGTGCCTTCACGGAAGGTCGGACCTCTTCTGGAGTCGACAACAAAAGCCAAATAGCGCA
Source organism: Mesorhizobium sp. WSM4830 (assembly GCF_055811495.1). Classification (NCBI taxonomy): domain Bacteria; kingdom Pseudomonadati; phylum Pseudomonadota; class Alphaproteobacteria; order Hyphomicrobiales; family Phyllobacteriaceae; genus Mesorhizobium; species Mesorhizobium sp. WSM4830. Next base: position 69,295 of record NZ_JBVVQI010000007.1, read on the forward strand.
TGATTTTGCCTGGGTTGGGGAAATTCATTCATGGGCGTGCGCGAATTTTCGTGCGTGTTGTGCACAGTGCTCTTCTCGGGCTGCGCAGCGGACTACTTGAATCATTACGATACGGTGACGCTCGCGGCCGGCGACGCGGGCCATGCAAATCTGCTCCTCCAAACGGTCGACCCGTTCAATCCGAACAGTCAGAACACGCATATCGAGGGCGACGGCATGCGCGCTGCGGCAGTCGTCAACAGGTATCGAGGAGTGTCGGCAGCACCGACGCAGTCACGGCCGGGCGGCGGTGATTTGGATTGCGTAGGCGGCAAGGGAAACAATGCTGTCGTGGTTGGCCCGGTGAAGATCGCCAACGGTGATCCCAACAAGCTGGACCGCCATCACGATGGCGTCGGGTGCGAGTAGGGGCGGCGGACGTTGGACAGCTCTCGCTACGACAATCGATCTGCCCAATGGCGCAAACGGACTGGCGCCAAGCTGCGGCGAGTACGCAAATTGGCGGGCATTCCAAAGCGGCTGATTATCGTAACCGTGGTTGCGATGGCAGCCTACGCAACGCAGTTCGTCATGCAGCATGGCGACCGCATGCCTGAGCTCAATCTGGCGAACTGGACTGGCTCGAGTCCGGCGCCGATCGCCGGTGTTGCGTCGGTGATCGATGGCGACACGATCGAAATTCACGGACAGCGGATCCGCTTTAACGGAATCGACGCGCCAGAAAGCCGGCAGTATTGCGACGACGCCAAGGGCTTCGAATATGCCTGCGGGCGCCAAGCCGCCGAAGCACTGGATGAGTTCCTGGCGGCGTCAAGGCCAGTGCATTGCAGCTTCGTCACCTGGGACCGTTACGGCCGTTTTGTCGGCGACTGCCGGCGCGCCGACGGCGCCGGTGTCGCCGCCTGGATGGTCGAGCACGGCCAGGCGCTCGACTGGTTTCGCTACAGCCACGGCGCGTATGCAGCGCAGCAGACCAAAGCCGAGAAGGCGAAGGTCGGCCTGTGGGTCGGAACGTTTCAGAAGCCATGGGATTGGCGTGCTGAGCATGCGGACAGTCAGCAGCCAGCCGTCAGTCAACCTCTCGGCATCATCAGCCGCCGGCAGGTAGCGCAAAGCTACTCATGTCAGCCGCGGCGGACTTGCTCGCAAATCGGCTCCTGCGACGAAGCCCAATGGTATCTCAGCAATTGCCCATGGGGCCGCAAGTTGGATCGTGATGGCGACGGCGTTGCATGCGAAACGCTCTGTTAGAGAACGACAAACGGCCGTGGAATTTTGGTCGGCTGAACAATTTGGGTGGGGGGTTAAATGGAAATCGGCCGGCGTGCCGCAGCTTCGGCCGCGGCAGTTTTTGCGCTTGCAAGCGCATCATGCACAACGTCCCAAGAGGCGCTGAACAAGAACCCCCAGGCAGTGAGCACGTCCGCGCTTTGCAGATCATATGCCTCGACGAGCGATCAAAGCTTCCGTGACGGTCTCTACACGGAGCTTGCTCGGCGGTCGGTGACGCCACAGCAATGCGCCGACATGATCAGAAAGCAGAACCAGGCGATCGCCGCGGGCGTGGCGATCGCTGCGGTAGGCGCCGCCATCGCGGTTTGCTCGAACAACAACTGCGGCGGCGGCGGATATGGCAGGCCGAACTATTATCAGGGCGCCGATTGGGATGAATTCTACAACCAGTACGGCCAATTGGTTTGGGCGTGCCGCGACATCTCTAGCGGACAGTTCGTCGATTACAGCAACTGCTACGGCAAGGCGCAAACGGATTGGCGTTGGCCTGCAAAGTACGCATGATGAGTGAGTTCCTTGAAAGAGCAAGAGAGGTTTTAGTGGACGACAAATTTTACAATCGCGTTGGCGGTGATCGCATCTCATCGCGCCAAGTCGACGAACTCATCGGACTCGCGCGCGGCCTGGCCGCGGATGGAACCATCAACAAGGCGGAGGTCGAATTCCTTCAAAAATGGTTGGCGGCGAATGCGGAGATCAGCACTCAGCCACTCATCCGAACCTTGTATCGGCGCATCAACGATATCCTCGCAGATGGCGTGCTCGATTCGGATGAACACGCCGAACTTCTGGACACGCTAAACAGCTTTTCGAATCGTGATTTCGAACTTGGGGAAGTGCTAAAGCCGACAACGCTGCCACTCTGCAGGCCGGCCCCAACTTTGACCTTCGCCGCCCGGCTATACTGCTTCACAGGCACATTCAATTTCGGCCAGCGAAAACACTGCGAACAGGCCATTGCAGATCGTGGTGGCTTCGCGGGAGGTCTTAGCCAGAAGACAGAGGTTTTGGTGATAGGGGCCTATGCCACCGAATCGTGGAAACATTCGTCATTTGGCGACAAGATCGTCAAGGCGACCGACTGGCGCGACCGGGGATTGCCAATCTCGATTGTGGCCGAGAGCCATTGGGCTAGCTTTCTCTGAGAGCGGGAGTTCACGGCATGAATCTTAGACGAGGGTTTCCCGGCTATGGTAGGCCTTCCCCGAGCGGCGTGTTGCCACCATCATCTCCCAGTCGACCAGCTCCGCTCCCTCGGCTGAACGCTGCGTGTTCGCGTCTGCTCTGATGAGGCTGGCATCGACAGCAGGGCCCTCGTTGCGACGGGACCTTCGTCGATGCAGCGGCGCACCGTAGTCTCGAACAATTCGCGTAGCAGATCGCTATCCCGAAAGCGGCCGTGCCGGTTCTTGGAGAAAGTGGAATGGTCCGGGACATCACCCTCCAGGCCAAGCCGGCAAAACCAGCGATAGGCAAGATTGAGATGCACTTCTTCGCGGAGGCGGCGCTCGGGGCGGATACCGAAGCAGTAGCCGACGATCAGCATCGGGATCATCAGTTCCGGATCGAACCAGGTTGCCTGCTACCCATCCGAAACGAGTGCGACTTGCAGTTACCCGTATCTTGTGAGGTGTATTCGCCATCGTGTCGTAAACTGATGTTTACTTTATGCGAGCGCATGCGCTAATATTTCGATTGAAGTACATTGCCAAGATGTAGCTTTCGGCTGAGTGGTTGCGGCCGTTATGGAGCTACGAAAGACATTACGTCCTGGCGTGTCCTTAGGTCGATGGTCGCATGCTCGACGCGTGATGCCCTGTTGACTTGTCTGGAGTAGCCGAATCCCATTTGATGTTTGGATATTTTAGGGGGAGACGAGAGTGGCAAGCACGTCGGCCGGCAGCAACCTCATCCCTGAACCGCTCTCGCGCAAGCTGCGCGTCTTCGCCTTCGACCCCAGCGTGGCGGCGCAGTTCGATATGGCCGGCATCAGCGAGATGACGATCGACGTGCCCTGGGAGCGCAATCTGCAGCCTGGACCGGTTGGCGATTACATCGAAGTCATCGATGCCGATCCGGCGAGCGGTGCCTTCTATCGTCCGGTGGACCTCAACGATCCGCGCGTGCTCGCGCAGCAGGGCTTGCCCCCGTCCGAGACCAACCCGCAATTCCATCAGCAGATGGTCTACGCCGTCGCGATGGCCACCATCGTCCATTTCGAGCGGGCGCTGGGGCGTGTAGCCCTTTGGTCGTCGCACCACGACAAGGGCAGCCCTGAAGAAAGTTTCGTACGCCGGCTGCGCATCTATCCGCACGCCTTGCGCGACCGAAATGCCTTCTACAGCCCGGAAAAGAAGGCGCTGCTGTTCGGCTATTTTCCGGTCGGTATCAAGGACGCTAACAACACCCCAGGCACGCTGATTTTCACCTGCCTCTCGCACGACATCATCGCCCACGAGACCACGCATGCGCTGCTCGACGGCGTGCATCCACGCTTCAACGAGCCGATCAATCAGGACGTCCTGGCCTTCCACGAGGCCTTTGCCGACATCGTTGCGCTTTTCCAGCACTTTTCCTATCCTGGAGTGCTGCGCGACCAGATTTCGCGCACCCGAGGCAACCTCGCCAACGAGAACCTGCTCGGCCAGTTGGCGCAGCAGTTCGGCCGCGCCAGCGGGCGCGGCAATGCGCTGCGCGACGCCCTCGGGGACATCGACCCCAAGACCGGCAAATGGGAGCCCAAGGAGCCCGACGTTCGCATCCTCGAGCGCACCGCCGAGCCGCACGCACGCGGCGCCATTCTTGTGGCAGCGGTGTTCGGCGCCTTCCTCAAGGTCTATCGCAGCCGCACGCTGGACCTTTACCGCATCGCCACCGAAGGTACCGGCGTGCTTCGGGAGGGCGATATCCACCCGGACCTGACCCGGCGGCTGGCCGATGAGGCCGCGCGCACGGCGAGCTACGTGCTTCAGATGTGCATCCGCGGCATTGATTATTGTCCGCCGGTGGGGGTAACATTCAGCGATTATCTGCGTGGCGTGATCACCGCCGACTACGACCTCAATCCCGACGATTCCGCGGGTTACCGCTTGGCCTTCGTGGAAAGCTTCCGGCAGTGGGGCATTCACGCCCATGGTGCGCGCAGCACATCGGTCGATACGCTGTTCTGGCCGACCGGCGAGACGGCCTTGGCCGAAATGCCAGAGCGTGACAGTCCGCCGGCCGCAGTGCCCGGTCAGGCTGCGCCGATGGATGACCTCGCCGTCGAGGACTACCAGCGTGCGGAGACGCAAGCGGTTCTATCGCTGCTCAACGACCAGGAATCGACGGCCGGGCCGGACCAGTTGAGCCCTAAACGGCAATCCGCGCGCACAGCCCGCAAGCTCGGTCAGACAAGTGTCGAACTTGACCGCTACGAGGCCTGGGCGGAGATCGACACCAATGCTGCCATTGTCTGGAACTGGCTGATCGAAGGAGACGGGCGGCAGTTCGCCCGCGGCTTCGGCCTTGTGCTGGAGGAAGATGATCCCCCACCCACCGTCTTTCGCTCGCCAACCAATCCCAACCGGGTCGCGGTGGAGGTGCATTCCGTGCGCTTGGCGCTGCGGCGCGGCTTTCGTGATGTAATGGACACCAATCTGCTGATCGAGGTGACGCAGCGCCGTCGTGGCTATTTCGACGCGGCCGAGCAGAAGCGCATGGACCGGCGCGGCAACACCAAATTCGCCAGGCCCGGCGACTTCAGTTTCCGCGCCGGCTGCACGCTTATCATCAACCCATCCGACCTTTCGGTACGCCGGGTCATCAAGACAGCGGGCACGATCGCCGACGATAAGGAACTCGGTCGCATCCGGAGCTATCTGGGCGGCGGTCTGGAGCCAGCGAACGCCTTCGACAGCGCTCGCCAGTTGCTCAAGGCGCGCGAGCCCTTTGCCCTTTTGCATCGCGACGGGGAGGCCTGACACATGGCCAAGACGACAACCAAGAAGAAGGCTGAGGCCGTTGGAGAGGTTGCGGCGCGGCTCTTGCCCAAGCCGGGCGAGGTCATCGTGCGCATGTACCGCATCGGCCATGGCGACTGCTTCCTGCTCGCTTTCGAGGGCGATACTCCCGACAAGCCGGTCTATGTACTGATCGACTGCGGCTACAAGCCCGGCTCGTCGAAGCTGGTGCATTTCAAGGAAGAACAGGCTCGCAATGTCGTCATCGGCCCCAACAAGGTCAAGGACATCACCCAGAACATCCGCGACGCCACCGGTGGCCATATCGATGTCGCGGTGATCACCCACGAGCACCAGGACCACGTCAACGGCATCAGCGCCAAGAATTTCGCCGGGATTTCCATCAGCGAAACCTGGTTCGCATGGACAGAGAATCCAGAGGACGAGCTCGCCAATGCTTTGCGCGTAAAATTCAAGGATCAACTGATCGGGCTTATGGGCGCCCGCAACCGCCTTGCGGCGGTTGATCCCGACGCCACCGAGAAGATCGACCGGCTGATCGAATTCGAACTTGGCGGCGAGGACGAGCAGTTCAACGCTGTTAACGCAGTGCAGGCACTCGGAGCAGCCGCGGCCGGTCTGGAAAACTCTGCTAACAAGCAGTCCATGAAGCTGTTCAAGGATCTCGCCCGCAAGGAGGGCGGGATAAAGTATCTCAGGCCGCATGAGAAGGTCATCGCCATCCCTCGCGCCAAGGCGCTGCGAGCCTTCGCGCTCGGCCCGCCCCGGGACGAGGCTTTGCTCGATAGTCTCGACCCGAAAGGCCGGGAAGAATTTCACGGCGTGGGCCTGGCCTCGTCTGGCAACTATTTCGCGGCGGCGGTGGCCGGCGGCGCAGTGGGCGGCGACTCGCCCTTCGCCAAGCGCTACCGGCTCGACACCGCTAAGGCATTCGCCGACCCGCAGCATGGCGCGTTCTTCATCACAAACTACGGCCAGGACGCTCCCGTTGGCGCTGGTGTGCAGCCGTCCACCTCGTCTTCTGCGCCCGAGTGGCGGCGCATTGACAAGGAGTGGCTGTATTCGGCCGAGCAGCTGGCGCTCGACATGAACGACGCCACCAACAATGCCAGCCTGGTGCTGGCCTTTGAGCTCGGCAAGGGCGGCAAGGTTCTACTGTTCGCCGCCGACGCGCAGCGCGGCAACTGGCTGTCATGGGGGCGGAAGAACTGGCGCGACGGCAATGACGTCATAACCACGAAGGACCTGCTGTCGCGGGCCGTGCTCTACAAGGTCGGGCACCATTGCAGCCACAACGCCACGCTGAATGGCAAGATCAGCGACGAATGGGCCAATCTGTCTTGGATGGCGACCGGCGACGCCGCCGGTGAGTTTACCGCTATGATCACCGCGGTCCGCGCTTGGGCGGAAACCCAGAAGGGCTGGGATCATCCGCTGAAGGCGATCAAGGATGAACTTTTAAAGAAGGCCTCCGGCCGCGTGTTTCAGACCGACACCGCCTTTGCCGCAATGAAGCCGGATGACGCGGTCGAGGCCGACTGGACCACCTTCGAGCAGCGCGTAACCGAGACTAAACTGTATTTCGACTACCGCATTCAGGTGTGAGGGCTGCGAATGGCAGCCGGCGCGGCGGCCCTGACGCCAACGCGACGGCTGTTGAAGCCTGACCAACAAACGATGAGCTTGAACGAATGGCGAAGAAGGTGAAACCGGAAAACTGGAACAGTCCCGCGCTAGCGCTTTCGGGCGGCGGCTTCCGGGCGACGCTCTACCATTGCGGCGCGCTAATGCGGCTGAACGAGCTTGGCTATCTCACCAAAATCACCCGCTTCTCCAGCGTCTCTGGCGGCTCCATAACCAGCGGCATGCTCGCCGCCGCCTGGCCCCGGCTGAAAGTTGAAAACGGCATTGTAACCAATCTCGATGCCGAGGTGATCGCGCCACTACGCGCCTTCTGCCGCCGCTCCATCGACACGATGGCCGTTGGCTGGGGCGCCGTGCTGCCGGGCAAGTCGATCGGTGACGTGCTCGCCGATGCCTATGACGACATATTCAAGAAAATCACGCTGCAAGATCTGCCGGACAGCCCGCAATTCGTGTTCGACGCGACCAACCTGCAGACGGGCCGGCTGGTGCGGCTGATGAAGAAGCGGCTTGCCGACTTCACCATTGGTGAAATCCGCAATCCCCAGGTCCGGGTAGCCGTCGCAGTCGCGGCGTCCAGCGCCTTTCCGCCGGTGCTGTCGCCAGTCGACATCAAGGTCGATCCGAAGAGCTGGGTGGAGCTGGATGGCGCCACCCACCATGGCGATCCTGCCTACACTCGCACCCTGTCGCTGACCGACGGCGGCGCCTACGACAATCTCGGGCTGGAGTCGATCGACGACTTCAGCACGGTGATCGTCAGCGACGCCGGCGCGCCCTTCGGGACTGAGGAGACGGCCTCGACGCTCTGGCCACAGCAGGCCATGCGCGCGCTGGACATCGCCACCGACCAGGCTCGAGCGCTGCGCAAGCGCCTGCTGTTCGCGCAATGCGCGGCGGAAAACCGCCTCGCCGTCTACAGCGGCATCGACAGCAACCCGGCCGAATATCCGGCCGCGCAGACGCTGAACCCGGATTTAGCGTTCACGACCAAGCTGGCGCGCATGCGCACCCGGCTCGATCCTTTCTCGGACCAGGAGCAGGGTCGGCTGATCAACTGGGGCTGGCTGATGATGGACGTTGCGATGCGCAGCTATGTGACCAAGCAAGCGCCGCCGCCGTCCAGCCTTCCGCTGCCGAAATATCCGCTTCGATGATCGGCTGTTGAATCTCAAGACCCGTGATATCCACCCGGCGTTAGTCCGCAAGATTCTGCGATCAATCCACGAGAGCGCCCGACCTGGCTGCCGCCGGTGCGTCCGTTATATCACGCCGCAACTAGCGTGCCATGACTATCTACCCAGGCAACATTGCACCGACGCGTTACACTCGCGCGCCGAAACCCGTCCCTTCCGGCACGATTCCCGGAAAATCACGATCACGTGGGTTGATTGGGAAAACCGAGCAAGAGATATTCAAAGCTGCCGCCGAAATTGAAGCGGCGCGATCTTTTGCAGAAGCGCAGCGAATGGCGCGCGGTCCTGCCAACGATTTCCGACCCTTCGGCGCTAGCTCGAAAGACGCTCTCTCCGCCGTTAGTGGTAGAGCGATCAGAGGCGGGTCGTCGGAGGCAGCGGACCTGCGACTAGCTCAACGCGCCATGCAATGCGATCGCGAGGACCATCTGGACCAAACTCGTAACGACAGCAATGGGCCTTTGAGACAAGGTTGGGACGCGATGGCATTGAGCGAACGATATCCGGGAACCGAACCAATCCACAGAAATATTTTGTTGGTATTTTTGTTGGCTAGTCCTCCTGTAGCGTGAGTCCTAACCACTTGGAAACAGAGCAAGTTTTCTACCGCTTGGATTCCGCCTCTGGGCACCACTACTTCCTCAGGTCCATTCTGGACACATGGGTTACGGTTTATACCGAAGACATGGGTAACACTTTTGGCCCGAAGGGGTTTTGAAGTGGTTCGAGCCTGCATGTCTCATCGTCGAAGTATCCCAAATCATAATCCATGAAGCTAGCCAACCAGATTCGGTCGTCGACCTGTTTGATGCCGACTTTTTGGCCAGCGAAGACGAGTCTGAGATTGATCTTCTTACGGTCGAAGCAGATGCGGCCGCAGGTGGTGACGGTGACCGCCTTGTCGTGGAAGGGATACTCGAGGTCGGGTAGTCCGCGATAGGGCCGTGGTGAGGCGCTGTAGCGCTCGGCTGGGCAAGCCATATCGAGCGCCTGGTGCGGGCGCTCGGTATTGAACTCCTCGACGAAGTCGTCGAAGCGGGCCTGCTGCTGCAGGAAGTTGGCGCCGGCCGGCTTGGTGGTTTCGAGCTTGAGCGTCAAATGCATGCGCTCATGGCGGCCGTTCTGTTGCGGGTTGCCCGGTTTGATGCGCTCGATCTCGATGCCGAGCCTCAGCCACCAGACCGACAACCTGGACAGGTTGAAGAGGGCATTGGGGCTGGCGAAAGGCACACCGTTGTCGGTCCTGATCGCGCTGGGCAGGCCGAACTCCTTGAAAACTCTCTCGAACACCGTGAAGGCATAGGCCTCCTTGGTGGTGTGGAGCGCCTCACAGGCCAATAGATAGCGGCTGGCGAAATCGCTGATTGTCAGCGGGTAGCAGTAACGCCGATCGGCGAGCATGAACTCGCCCTTATAATCGGCGCACCACAGGTCGTTGGGCTGGCAGCCATGCGAGAGCGCGGTTCCCTCCGCCCTGTTGCGACGGCGCCTGCGGCGTTTGACCAGGCCGTGGCGGTCGAGCACCGCATGCACCGTTGAGATCGCCGGCGTGTGGACATCCGGGTAGAGCCGAGCCAGCCGCTCCCTGATCTTCGGCGCGCGCCAGTTCGGCTTGTCCTGCTTGGCACGCACAATCAGCTTCTCGATTTGGAAAGGAAGCTGATTGGCGTGCCGGTAAGGTCGGCGCGAGCGGTCCGTCAGCCCTTCCAGCCCACAGTTATTGTAGCGGCCAAGAATCTTGTAGCCGGTCTTGCGTGAGATGCCGAACTCACGGCACAGCTGTGCCATCTTCTCGCCGTCCAGTAGGCGGGCGACGAACTTGAGACGCTCATCCATCGGGTTACACTCCTTCCAGGGCATTTTTGCTCTCCCGCAAAAAGCCCGATTGTGTAACCCATGTGCTCGGAATGAACTGTCACCCATCTCTCGGGAAGGGCACTCATATGAAATCAATGGCTTGCGATGTCGCCAACTTGGCGACTTATGGCATTTCATGTCGCGCCGCGTTGCGAACTGATTGAGCCAAGCGAAGCGCAGCCAAAAACAACACTCGATACTTTCCTGCCAATAGCTTCAACAAAGACCGGCCCCATGGCAAATGCTCGGTTTCATGTGCCCGCCGGCTTTACCGCTTTCTGGCAACCACCAGGAAATTCTGCGCAAGCCCCGCCGGAATCCTGGTACTTGCGCACATCCTTTCAAACGGCACGATCAATATTTCGCAGAGTCTTGGCAGCAAATTCCCGGGTCGCGGCAAAAAACCGTACCCAACTATCCGCTCGACAATAAAGCCATTTGCGATGAGCGTCTGCTCGTATCGTTTAATGCTCAAAGTGTGGCGGACTGTCCCTCCTGCATAACGGTTCAGAATGCGGCAGACCAGCCCTATTGGCGAGGTCGCATTCATGTGGATATTCGAGATCAGCAATCCACCTTCGTTCAAATGCGCGCTGATGGCCGACAGTGCATCCTTCCTGAGCTCATCTTCAGCATTGAGGAAGAATCTGAATGCCGTGACCACGTCGAACCTTTCGGCAAGCGGAGAGAACGTAAGATCCGCGCGGACCAATTTCACGTTCTTCGGAACCCGTGCGCTAGCCAGCATGGATTGGGAGATGTCAACGCCGACGACTTCACCAAAAAATTGAGCTGCGATATTTGCTATGCGGCCTGTGCCGCATGCGAAGTCCAGGCATTTCCGGTTCGGCCCGCCGACAGGCAGGAGAGTACGTTCGACCAAAGGCTTTTCGATACCCGACCACAGAGCTGCATAGTAGCCGGACCGGAACGTGTCGGAGTAATGGGCACCGTACCCAGCCGTCTGGTGGCTTGCGCGGTAATCCGGACGAGCGGGTGCACGGTTCTCATGAACGCTCCCTACCGGTCGCCACTGCGCCCGCAGAAATCTGCGAATGCCAACGAACGATCTCACCGTGAGCACCATGCAACTCGCGCCTCTAGTCTGGCCCGACGCATGCCGTCGCGGGCAATGCGTGTCCCACGATGCGCGCGACGACCTGTTCGAAATTGCGTGGGTCGAGGCCGTCGACACGCATCAGCGGCCATTTGTCTTGCAGGCATTGGCCGATCTCCCTCGCAATATCCGCTTGCTTCAGGCCCCTGACCACTCCGACTTCGAGAAGGCGCTCGAGGTACGGCTGCCGCGCATACCGCTCAATGAGGCGGTGGCGCAGCGTTTCCCCGGGCGCGTCGACTTGAATGAGGAGATCCGGTCGCGGCAGGAACGTCAGGCAATTACGAACCATGTCGATACTTTGATCTCGTCCCAACAGGACGAGCGCACACAACGCCTGAACGATGCCCTCTTCGAAAATGAAGTACCCTTCTGAGGCCTGCGCCGTATTCCAGGCTTCGAAGAGCAAAACGACGTCGATCTTCAGACGCAACGCCCATAATCGACTTTTTGGAGGGATCGATGCCAAAAGCCGCGCAGCGGCCCCCTCGCTCGGCGGGGTCGAGAACAAGACCGGACTCGCGGTGGCGAGCTTGTGCACCAGACGCTGGATGCCATGGCGTGTCTCCGGGCCTTCATCCTCGACCGAATCGACTTCGCTGCCGAAAGACACAAAATCAATCCGGCGATAGCCGTTGACGGTCTTCACACGGATTTCGTGTTTCGCCAGCTCACGGCAAAGGGCGCGTAGAAGGGTCGTCTTGCCTGCGCCAGGCGGACCGAACAACTCGATAATCATGTAGGGATCTCCCGAACAGGAAGCAGAAAGATCGGATGAAGCGAACTCGCCCGCTCCGGCGGTGTGGCGAGCGTAAACACTCTGGCATCCGCCTGGCCGAGTTGACCCCGCTCGCTGGCATCCTGCTGACGCCGAAAAAAGCCTTGGAGGAGATGCGATGCGGCGGAAGACTGCCTTTCCATGGCGTGCAGTCCCGCCTGTTGAGCCGCGACAGCGTTGCCGGTTGACGTGAGAACTTGCAATTGCTTCTCGATCGCCGGTGCCATCTCCTGATCGATCGAGCGCCCCTCGGTTGCCCGTTGGTCGACGTCGGTCGTGGTGGCTTCCAGGCGTGCGAGCCTCGACGACGCCGACCCCGGCGCCTGCGCCAACACCTCCGTCGTCGCGCCGCTTGCGCCCATACATGGACCTCAGAAAGTCTCTAAATCGCCTGGGGATCGGAGCTTACTGTGAGTGCCGAACCATACCATCATCCATCTGAATGACTGTCGGCACCACGGCACGCGCGTTTGGGCGCTGAACAGGGCAACGAGTTCAGGCCGAGCGGGCGCTTTTGGCTTGACGCGACACAAACGCGACATTCGGCCTAAAATCTGAACAATATCAATCACCGACAGCGGACTGAAAATCCGCGTGTCGGTGGTTCGGCGTGCAAGAATTATCTGGACCATGGCGCCAGCGACCCCTGCTCGCCGGCCAAATGTCGATGAAGACGTCTTCAGCATCTTGGAACCCGCTCTGGCACAACCGCTCTACAGACCGAGGGCGCAGCCGTCCTTGCGCGGTTCGGAACCACCCAGCAGCGTCCCGTTTGCCCAATCGATGCGGATGGCCTGCGCACCGCCGATCGGGTCCGTCGCAGGAATGATTTCGAAACCGCGTCGGCTAAGTTCAGTCGCGGTTTCGCCAGCGAGCCCGTGTTCGGCCTGGACCTTCATCGTGCCGCTGACGGGGGCGACCCGCGGCAGATCAATCGCCTCCTGCAGATCCATGCCGAAGTCGAGCACCTTCGTCAGCAGATGCGCGTGGCCCATTGCCTGGTAGTAGCCACCCATAACGCCGAAAGGCATTTCTGCCCGGCCGCTTCTCGCAAGCATCCCGGGTATGATGGTATGCAAAGGCCGCTTGTTCGGCGCCACCGCATTGGGGTGCCTGGGGTCAAGCGAAAAGCTTTGCCCGCGATTGTGCAAGACGACACCGGAGCGTGGCGAGACCAGGCCCGAGCCAAAGCTGTCGAAGACCGAGTTGATGAAACTGACCGCATTGCGATCCTTGTCGACAACGGAAATATAGACCGTGTCGCTGTGCAGCGGCATATCGAACCCCGGCAGATCCGCGCGGGCGCGCTTTAGGTCAATCATGCCGGCCAGACGATCGGCCCAGGCATTCGACAACATGTCGGCCACCGGGACTTCGGACGTGTCTGGATCGGCGACGAGCAGGTCACGCGCGGCGTAAGCGAGGCGTGTCGCTTCGATTTCCAGATGAAGCCGGTCCGCGGATTGCGGGTCCCCCTTGGCTTCGAAGCGCGAGAGGATGTTTAGAATGAGCAGCGCGATCACACCCTGGCCGTTCGGCGGACATTCGAACACATCGCAGCCTCGAAACGCCGTGCTGATCGGGGTCACGTATTCGCCTGTTGCCGAGGCGAAATCTTCGAGTGTGTGCAATCCGCCGAGCCCACGAAGATAGGCGACCATGTCTTCGGCCACTGGGCCGGTGTAGAAAGCCTCGCGTCCCTTCTCGGCGATCAGCCGCAGCGTTGCAGCCAACTCAGGCTGGCGATGTACTTCGCCAACGCGTGGCGCGCGGCCGTTTGGCAGGAAAATCCGTTTCGCGGTAACATCGGAGGCCAGAAGTTCTTCCTCCAACGCCCAGTCACGATGGACCCGCGGTGAAATGGCGTAGCCTTCCTCGGCGAAACGTATAGCGGGGGCCAGGATTTGATCGAAGGGCATATGCCCATGATCAGCGTGCAATCTGGTCCAGGCATCGATCGCTCCCGGGATGGTGACGGAGCCAGGAGAATTGCGGGCCACCTCGGCCATGCCACGTTCGAGGAACCAGTCAATTGTGAGGGCGGCGGGTGTCCTGCCCGATCCGTTATAGGCGATGACCTCGCCGGATCCGTTTCGCGACAGAAGAGCGAAGCAATCGCCTCCAATGCCGGTCGAGGCTGGCTCGACGACACATTGCACCGCGCAGGCTGCGATGGCGGCATCCATGGCGTTGCCGCCGGCCGCCATGACCTCGACTGCCGTCAGGGTCGCCGACGGATGAGAGGTGGCGGCCATGGCCTCGCGTGAAACGACGACCGAGCGCGTGGGTTTCTCAAAATTTCGCATGCTATGCCCTTCTGATCGTGATCAAGAGGCGGCGTCGCTCATCGTCGAGGGGCGGTGCCGCAGATGCCGCGACATCCAGTATTCGAGTGCCGCCAAGGCACGGATGATCGCGAAGTTCAAAGTGAGATAAATGGCGCCCGCGCAGATGAAGACTTCAAAGGCGCGGTAGGTCTGGGAGATCAATCCCTGGGCAATTCCGGTCACCTCCATCAAGGTCACGATGGAAGCCAGAGACGTGCCCTTGATCATCAGGATGATTTCATTGCCGTAACTCGGCAGCGCCTGGCGAAAGGCCAGCGGCAGGATAACGTGCCGATAGGTCAGAGAGGTGGACAGGCCGACAGACCGGGCCGCCTCGACAAGGCCGCGTGGCACCGATTGAATCGCGCCGCGCAGGATTTCGCTGCCATAGGCGGTAGTGTTGAGTGTCAGCGCGATGATTGCGCACCAGTAGGGTTCGCGGAAAACGGCCCATAATCCAATTGCCGACAGCTGGTGCCGGAACTGACCAAGGCCATAATAGGTCAGAAAAATCTGCACCAGCAGAGGCGTGCCCCTGAACACGGCAACGAAGCCACGGATCGGCAAGACGACGAAGGGCGATTCCGATTGCTGGGCAAGCGCCAATGTGACGGCAAGAACGAAGCCGGCAACAATGGAAGTCAGGGCCAGTTCCATCGTAAGCGGCAGGCCGGCAAGGAGCTTCGGCAGGATCTCGAGGAAAAAACTGAAATCTATCATGCCGACCGGACGCGCCACGGCGCCTTTCGTTCCAGACGGTAAAAGGCATGGCCGGTGACGGAAGCGATAGCCAGATAGAGCAAGGCTGCAGCAATGTAGAAGACGAACGGTTCACGGGTCGAACCTGCAGCGACCTGTGCCTGGCGCATCAGTTCAACGAGGCCAATTACCGATATCAGCGAGGAGTCCTTCAGAACCAACTGCCACACATTGCCGAGACCCGGCAGCGCGTATCTCAGGAGCTGGGGAAAAATAACCTGTCGCAGCCGCTGCAGCCGGTTGAGACCAAGCGCGCAAGCGGCATCGTGCTGTCCCTGGTCGATGGCGAGGTAACCCCCTCGATAGACCTCGGCTTGATAGGCGCCCGAGATGATCGCGATGGCCAATGTTCCAGTGGCAAAGGCTGGAACGCCGACGAATCCAGATCCGCCCAGGCTATGACCAAGCGAGGTCAGGGCGACGCTTCCTCCATAGTAAAGCAGATAAATGGTCAGAAGGTCGGGCACGCCCCTGAAAACCGTGCAATAGCCAAGGGCCAAGAACCTCAATACCTTGGAGTTGCGCAGACGCCCGGCCGCTGCCAGCCCACCGAACACAGCGCCAAGCGCAAAGCCCAGCACAGACAGGAGCACTGTGACTGAGGCCGCCACGAGAAGAGCAGCCCCCCAACCTCCGTGCTGGAAACCAAGCAGCCGGAATGCGTCAACCATTGATACCCCCGGCAGGACGAACGGCTCAGCTCCGGAACGTGGTCAGGAATGGCCGTTCGCCGACAAGCGCTTACTTGACTGGAGTGACGTCGCTCTTGAGCCATTTAAGCGACAGGGTTTTGATCGTGCCGTCGGCGGTCGCGGCGTCGATGGCCCCGTTGAGCATGTCTTTCAGCTTGGTGTCCTCTTTGCGGATACCGGCCCCGGAGCCAAGACCGAAGAGACCCCCGACAAATCCTGGTCCTGCAAGCGTATAGTCGCTGAACTCCGGTTTGCTCAGCGTGGCGGCCAGCGCTGTCTGCTGTGCGAAGAGCGCGTCGATGCGACCCGCGGCAAGATCGAGATCGTGTTGCTCGGTGGTTTTGTATTCGCGAATCTCGGCGACGTCCGAGAAGTATTTTTTCACAAATTCCAGGTTCGCCGTTGCGGCCTGAACGCCAATGATCTTTCCCTTCAGCAATGGCTTGAGCTTGTCGATTGCCGCCTGCGCAGAGGCTTCATTCTCCAGCTTGAACCGCTCATTGGAAATGCCGAGCTTGCCCAGTTCGCTATCCTTGGCGACCGCGAAACCTGAGGGATCCACCGCATATGGCTGGGTAAAGTCGATGACCTTCAGACGTTTTTCGGTGATGAACATGCTCGCCATGATCACGTCGAACTTGCCGACGGTCAGCGCGGGGATCATGCCGTCCCAGTCCTGTGCGACGATCTTGCACTCGATCTTCATTCGCCCGCACAGATCATTGGCGAGATCGACTTCGAAGCCGTCCAGCTTGCCGTCGGCTGTTGTGAAATTCCAGGGCGCGTAGGCCCCTTCGGTGGCAATGGTAATTGCCTTTGGTGTTTCTTGTGCAACGGCGGCCTGGACCAGGCCGAACAGGACCGACGCAATGGCTGCGATGCGGCTAACTTTCATGTCATTCTCCTCTTTTGCCGGTATGGCAGTTCCCTTTCGTCGTGCCGGATTATCTTCCGGCTTCAACGAGTCAGATGATATTTCCTAGCGGCGGCCGGGACTTGCGAAGTTGGCCAGAAGCGGCGCCGTCTCGACGATATGATCCCGCATGGCGATCTCAGCCTTGCCGGCATCACCTGACCGCAGCACGTCGATCAGGATCTCGTGCTCGGCGCGCGCGCTGGCGGGCTTGTCGACGTAGTCGAACCAGATGCGCAGGTAGGGCTCGATCACGACGTGCAGGCTGGCAATCTGCCGGACCAGCTTGGGTCTGTTGCTCAATTGGCAAATCTGCAAATGGAAAGCCTGGTGGCGCACGACCCAGTCGCTGCTGCCGGTCTGGCTGGCGCGCTCCATGCGGTCGAGCTGGCGTTCCAGTTCTTCAAGCACTTCGACATCGATGTGCGGCATGGCAAGCCTTACCGCCAGCCCTTCGAGCACCGAGCGTATTTCGAATGTTTCGTAGATCTCATCGAGGGTAAGCCCGGCGACGATGCAGCCACGGTTCGGGCGAATGACCACGAGACCTTCCGCGGCCAGTTGGCGGAATGCTTCGCGAACCGGCATGCGGCTCATGCCGATTTCCGTCGCGATCTCTTCCGGGATCAGCCGGTCCCCGGCCCGATAACGCCCCATCCTCAGGGCCCGCTGGATGTGGCGATAAGCCTCCTCCTCGGCGGTCGTGATGCCCAACGGCTCGATTGCGTCTGCTGCCATGTCCTGGGTCCGATCAGAGCGTATCTGTGTATCCACTTATCCAGTTGTCTGAACCTGTGTCAAGCACCGATGCTTGCGCGCGTTGGAATTTCTGTTGTGAGAATAAGCGCTTGGTAGGGAAAATCGGGCAGACAAAACCCGTAATCGGCTATGCCGCTGATCGGCCGCTTGGCGGCGTCCTGCAAAAAGGCCCGCCGCCCCATTTGCGAAGCGGCGAGGCCCCATATTCGGGGACGTTGCCGGGGTTACCGGCAGTGCCTACAGTGCAATTCAGGTGCCAGAATTGTTGATCCAAAACGGGTCACCGCACCGGAGGCGCGAACGCGGACCTTCCGCGATCACGCTAGTGCCGCGCATTGCCGTTCCTGCTATGCTACTTTCTGGCGGACCTGATTTTTCCGCCTGGCCGGCGCCCCATCAGGCAACTTACCCCAACGCGCCCCCCAAGTGGCGCCGGCCATTTTCCCCTTATTGGGGCACGGGCGCGCCGATTCTGTCATGCGCTTTCGAGCTATGGCAATCCGCCGGCGAGCCGCTTTGTCCAGCCTGCAATTGTCAGCCCGCCCGCGATTCCCGCGCAGTCGGCCACCCAGTCGAATAGATCCGGGTCGCGCCCTATCAGTTGCACGGCCTGAAGACCCTCGATCGCTGCGCCCGTGAGAACGAGGAGTGCGATCAGCTTCGCCTTGTGTTCCGGCCAGCCGAGACTTCCGAGAGCCGCAAGGACGACGAAGGCGCCGGCGTGATTGAGTTTGTCGTGATCAACCGCGAAAGACAGGCCAAGACCCTGCAGGAGCTGCTCCGGCAGAAGGGCGAACAGCAGAACGCCGGCAAACGCGGCCGGAAAGGCAATCCTTGCCACGACCTGATAAGAATCCAGGCTCGACAGGGATAGAATGGCCTTTCGTCGGAAATCTGCAGGAGACATCGCCGGCCGCTGAATCGAGAGCGAGCGTGGCGTCCAATTTCCGCCGTCCGGGCGTCCGATGCATCGTCAGAATGAATGAATGCCACGGTTCAGCCGCTGGGCAGGCCGGGGCTGCTGGCAGTGCTCTGCATTGGTGTAGCTTCCGCGATCACGCAATTACGTGTTGCGCCAGTGCGGCTACTATCCGGCTGCGGCGGACCTGATTTCCGCTTGGCCGGCGCTGCGTCAGGGCATCTTACCCCATGCTACCCGAAGCGGCGCCGGCCAGAATTCCACCGGTTGCGTGAGGAGCGGCCCGCGTCAAAAAAGCCCGCCGCCCTGTCGGACGACGGGCTCCGTTGCCTGGGCGCCAGGGCGCCACGGTAGCGACTGATGTTACGAGTGCTCCCGCAGGTTTCCAATATGCTGCTGCCGAACGGCGTTGCGCATCGGCTAAACAAACGAAGCCCGCGCCTCTGGCGGAGGGCGCGGGCCGACCGGGTTGCACCCCGATCTGCAGCAGAAACCCGGGAGGTTCCCGCTGCTCAGGATAACAATTAGAGACTTCTAATGTTCCGGTCTAGGGAAGATGCCGGCTGCACCAGAAATCTCATGGTCGGAGCGATGACGATCGAGGCGTCACCTCCTGCGCAAGTCGATCTGGAAAATCCGCTCGTCGAAATGCCGCGTTTCGGCGGCAAAGGTCAAAGCCACTTCAAGGACCAGGCCGCCATAGTCGTTCCGGACCTTGACTGCAATCCTGCGATGAGGAAGGCCATCCCTGGCCATCTCCGCCAATGAGCGAAGGGCTTCTTTCCTGACCAGCGGGAAATCGTCGTACAACGTTCCCTGATCGTCGGAATAGACGATTCCGTCTTCATCGGAATCGAAGAAGTAGCGGGGCATTGCGCTTGGCCGAAGCGGCGGCATCCGGGCACGTTGTCGATAGCTGGCCGCGATCTCGGCCAATCGCGATCAATGCCTCTCCACCGTTGGCTTCGCCGCCATCTCACTTGCGCTCGCGCAATGCCTTCACCGCCTGCGAGAGGATCATCCGGTCGCCGCCGGTCCTTTTGATCAGCTTACTCACCTGGCTGGGCGAGACACCATTTTCCCGCGCGAAGTATTCGACCTCATAATACCCATCCGCCGAAACGCGATTGCGATCACTGAAGTCTCGCTTGGTCTTGTCGTCGGCCATTTCTGTTCTCCTCGCCCCTTCTCTTCGCTTCAGGGGATCAACTTTGGTGCACGCAGCAATTTGAGGGTTCGCCCGCCACAAAGTGACGCGCGAACCCTATCGGCGCAGGAAGGGACAGGGCTGCGCAGATGCCGGGTTCGATCGGAATGGAAACAGCCAAGATCGGTGCGAGCAACCGTCGACTTTTTCCATGGAATCCTCCCGGAACGTGCAGCCAGCAACGGCCACGCGCCGCCACGGTTCCGGGTGATGCGGCAAACCCACCCTTTGCGCGCAAGGATCAGACTTAAGTCCTGCGGCGCTACGTCGGTTGGTCCCTGCCGGGCGGGACCGAAGCCCCGTCGACGGAACGTTTTCAGCTGCCTTCCGTTCGAATGAGCCTTGGCGCGAAGAGCGGACCGAGTTCGCAAAGGAGACGACCATGAGAATGCATCTTTCCACCGCAGTGGCGGGATTTTTGCTGCTGGCAGGCGTCGGTGCCGCTGCGGCGCAAGACGTTGTCATCGAACCGCAGCAGGAAACCGTCATCAGGGAGTATGTGAAAAAGCAGCCGCTGGCCTCGGTGAAAATCCCTGGGGTGGAACTCAATATCGGCTCGACACTCCCCGACACCGTCGAGCTTCATGAAGTCCCCAACGTCAAATACCGCTATGTCGTCGTCGACAACCGCACCGTCGTCGTCGACCCCGGCACGCGCAAGATCGTCAAGATCATCGAATGACGTGAAAGCTTCGGGCAGCCATCGCCCGCCGCTCAGAAATGAGCGGCGGGCGACGCATGCGTCAGGGGTTGCTCGGCGTCGTCGCTCGGCAGGAACCCCGCCGTACCGTGGAGGGCCGGGGGGCCTCACAGGCAGTTTCAATGCGAACAATCAGCAGACTTTTCGATTCCCATGACCAGGCGGCGCGAGCCGTCGAAGCACTTCAGGCGGCAGGAATTGCGCGCCACCAGATCAGTGTCATCGGACCCTACGACGACGAAATCGGCGCCGTCTTGCGCGGTCCAGGCAGCGGTGCCGCCCTTGGCGCGGCGGCGGGTTTGTTGGCCGGCCTCGGCGCCTTCAATATTCCCGGCATCGATCCCCTCGGCGCGGGATGGCTGGCATCGGCCCTCGTCGGTACAGCCTTGGGCTGCGTTGCCGGCAGGTTTTTCGGCACATTGTCCGATATCGGCAAGCAGCCGGGCAAGCCGGATGCAGCACAAGGTGTGATCCTGGTGCTGGCGCATGTCGATGAAAGGCAGGCCGACACCGCACAGGCGGTGCTTGGGGCTTCCGTTCAGGCAACGCAGTCTTTGGCCAGGGCAGCATGAAGATTCAGCTCGGGCGAAGCGCTTGACCAGGCCGCGCAGCGGGGCGGCGATCCAAGCGCGAATTCAAAAATCTCTGGCAAGCCGCCGTCAGAAAGTGTTGAACACCGTGCCGATCACATTCGGCGAGCGGTTGCGCTCGGCGAGGCTTGATGATTTGCTGTCGGTTTGCGGAGAACGAATAATGCATGAGCCTGTCGGTCAAGACGAATATGGGTCGACCAGCCCGTTCGATCCGGACGATCTGTCGAGGTTGAACGCGATCGGCCCGAGCGCCGGCAGCAACGATTTCGAAAAATACGCAGTCGCCGTGATCATCGTGTTCGGCGCGCTGATCATCGGTGGCCTGATGGCTGCCGGCTTGAGCTTCGGGCGCCGCAGCACCTTCTTTTTCGCGCTTGGCGGCGCCACCGCAGCATGGATATCCGGCAATGCGCTTCTGCTCGACCGGCCGCGCATCTACGCGCTGTTCGTCGGCATCGCGGCACTGATGCTGATAGCGTCGACGATCGCGCTGGTCACCTGATTCAGAGCGAAATCTTCCTGTTGACCATGATCTTATCCGAAAACCGGTTCCCACTTTTTGGGGTCTAATACCCGATAGCCTTGCCGGATGCGGCGCGGCTGTCGATGGCGCCATTGTAGCGGGCGCCACCACCCTTCTCGATTTCCGCCAGGCTCTTGCCGCCGACCAGGATGCCGGCTGCCTGGCCCCAGGTCGTGTCGGCAAGATCGAGGTGGTAGCCCATGCCGGTAAGCAGCTTTTCGGTATCGGGCGACAGGCCGAAAGGTTCGATATAGACCGTGTCGGGCAACCATTGGTGATGGACGCGCGGTGCGTCGATGGCCTCCTGGATGTTCATGCCGTGGTCGACGACGTTGACGATCGCCTCCAGCGTGATGGTGATGATGCGTGAACCGCCGGGGCTGCCGATGACCATGAACGGCTTGCCGTCTTTGGCGAGGATGGTCGGGCTCATCGACGACAGCGGCGTCTTTTTTGGCGCAATCGCATTCGCCTCGCCCTGGACCAGGCCATAGAGATTAGGCACTCCGGGTTTCTGGGTGAAATCGTCCATCTCGTTATTGAGCAGAATGCCGGTGCCGGCGGCGACAACGCCGGCACCGAAAGAGCCGTTCAGCGTGTAGGTTACCGCGACGGCGTTGCCGTCATTGTCGATGATCGAATAATGCGTCGTCTCGCTGCTTTCGCCAAAGCCCTTCGGCATCAGTTCCTGCGAGACGCCGGCCCGGAACGGATCGATCTTTTCGCGGATTTCCCTGGCGTAATTCTTGTCGAGCAGTTTTGCGACCGGATTATCGACGAAGCCGGGATCGCCGAGCGCCGAATTGCGGTCGACATAGGCGTGGCGCATCGCCTCGACCATGACGTGAACCGTCTCGGCCGAACCGGCGCCGAGATAGGACAGCGGATAGAGCTCAAGCACGTTGAGGATCTCGCAGATGATGACGCCGCCGGAGCTCGGCGGCGGCGAGGAAATGATCTCGTAGCCGCGATAATTGCAGGTCGCCGGCTTGAGCTCACGCACCGCATAGTTTTCGAAATCGGCCCTGGCCAGAATGCCACCCTTCTCGCCGCTCGCCTTGACGATGGCGTCGGCGGTCGCGCCTTTGTAGAATGCATCCGCACCGCGCTCGGAAATGGCGCCAAGCGAAGCCGCAAGATCGGGCTGAACGAGGCGCTCGCCGACAGTATAGGGCTTGCCGTCCGGCTTGAGGAAAATGGCTGCCGCCGCTGGGTCCCTCGCCAACCGCTCCGCGCCGCCCCGGAGCGAGGCCGCATCGCCCTGCTCCAGCACGAAACCTTCTTTGGCAAAGCGGATGGCCGGCGCCAGCAAGTCCTGCCGCGTCAGTGTGCCGTATTTCTCCCGCGCCAACTCGAAACCGGCAACCGAGCCCGGCACGCCGACCGCGAGGTAGCCGTCAAGACTGGCGCCCTTCACCGGCTTGCCGTCCTTGTCGAGATACATGGTTTTGGTCGCGGCCAGCGGTGCGCGCTCGCGAAAATCGAGGAAGGTCGAGCGGCCGTCCTTGAAGCGGATGGTCATGAAGCCACCACCGCCGATATTGCCGGCGGTCGGATACACCACGGCGAGCGCATAGCCGACGGCGACCGCGGCATCGACGGCATTGCCCCCCTTCTTCAGCACCTCGACGCCGACCTCAGACGCAAGATGCTGGGCGGTTACAACCATGCCGTGCTCGCCCTTCGCCGGCTGCGGCGAGGCGGCAAAGGCGAGGAAAGGTACGAAGGTCAGGGTGAGGGAAAGGCTGACGGCGATTAGGGTTCGGCGGGTGTTGTGCATGGCCGTTCTCCGAGGCGTGGGGTAGGCCTAGGAAACGCGCTTGGCGAGGTTGAGTCTACTGACATTAATGGAAAGATACGGCGGGGCGTGCACGCTTCGTAACCAACGTTGCGATCTTCGGCTGATGTAACGGCATGGATCCTAGGGTCTCCGCGACGTCGCTTCGCTCCTGCTTCGCCCTAGGATGACGAAGGCGTAGAGGCAAAGGCTAATCGCAGATGTCGGAGATTGCCAGTTGGCACCGCTGCGTAGAAGGTGCTGCCATGGCGAACCTCGAGCTTTCGAGGTTAGCTGAAGACTCCTCCTCCCTTCGTCATCCTAGGGCGAAGCAGGAGCGAAGCGACGTCGCGGAGACCCTAGGATCCATGCCGTGACCGCTGAGCGCCGCAGCGTTTAGCAAGGCCACGCTTCATTGCGGCTGTCAGCATTTTTCACACCTCAGCAATTTTGTTCTTGCTTTGTGCCGGCAGCTATGCTACTAATTCGGCTGTGGTGCTAATTGGCTCCAATGACCCGCCTTTCGTGGCGGGTTTTTCATTTTCACCCAACTTCAAACAATCCCGCCACCGACGCTCGCCACCGCCGGCCGTTCCGCTGCGACCTTCGCCCGATAGCCGGCGGCGCGGTAGGCGGCGACCGGATCGATGGCGCCACCGGTCTTCAGCCGCGCCATGGCGAGGATCGGCTCGACGTCGGTGCGATAGGCTGTCTTCAGCGTCTGCGTCGCCATCAGCGCGTCATTGGCGTGCTGAAAACCTTCGAGCGCCTTGCGGTCGACCAGCAGCGCCTGGGCATAGGCGCGCTGCACCTCGATCGCCGACAGCATCAGGCTTTCGATCGGATCGGTGACGTTATGGCTTTGGTCGAGCATGTGGGCCGGATCGAAACCTTCGGCACCGGCAAGCTCGGCATCGACCAGTTCGTTGAAGACCAGGAACAGGCGGTAAGGATCGATCGAGCCGGCGTCGAGGTCGTCGTCGCCATATTTCGAATCGTTGAAATGGAAGCCGCCGAGTTTCTTGAACTGGATCAGCCGCGACACGATCATCTCGATGTTGACGTTGGGGGCGTGATGGCCAAGGTCGACCAGACAGAACGCCTTGTCGCCGAGTTCCGTGGCGATGATGTAGTTGGTGCCCCAATCCTGCACGACGGTCGAATAGAAGGCCGGCTCGTACATCTTGTGCTCGGTGAACAGCTTCCAGTCGCCCGGCAGCCCGGCATAGATCTCCTTCATCGCGTCGAGATAGCGCTCGAATGCCTTGGCGAAATTGACCTGGCCGGGAAAGTTCGAGCCGTCGCCGATCCACACCGTCAGCGCTTTCGAGCCCAGCGTCCTGCCGATGTCGATGCATTCGAGATTGTGCTCGACCGCCTGCCGGCGCGTCGCCGCGTCGGCATGCGACAGCGAGCCGAACTTATAGGAAAGTTTTTGGTCCCTGGCGTCGGAGAAGGTGTTGGAGTTGATCGCGTCGAAGCCGAGGCCGAAGCGGGATGCCGCCTGCTTCAGCCGGTTCGGATCGGCCTTGTCCCAGGGAATGTGCAGCGAGACGGTCGGCGTCGCCTGCGTCAATTGCCGGATGACGGCGCAGTCCTCGATCTTGTCGAAAATGTCGCGCGGCTCGCCGGCGCCGGGAAAGCGGGCAAAGCGGGTGCCGCCGGTGCCGACGCCCCAGGACGGGATGGCGACGGCGAATTTCTCGACCTTGTCTCGAATGGCATCGATGGCGATGCCGCGGCGGTCGAGGCGCTCGCCGAGAGACTCGTAGTCGCGTCTGAGATCTGCATCGCGCGCGGCATTGTGCCTGTCGACGAGGTCGGCGGAGATGATGGTTTCGGACATGGTGGTTTCCTCCCAATTTGCGTTGGTCGGCGCTGCCCCTCACCCTTACCCTCTCCCCGTAAAGAACGGGGAGACGGGGATCACCGGCGCTGGAGCGCTTCCCTTCTCCCCGTCACTATACGGGGAGAAGGTGCCGGCAGGCGGATGAGGGGCAGCGCAACCCTCAAAGACGGTCGCTTATCGCGTAAAACTCTGCGCGTTGCCGGCGTCGACGTTGATGATGTTGCCGGTCGATTTTGCCGACATGTCGGAGGCGAAGAAATAGATCGCCTCGGCGATGTCTTCGGGGAACACCGACCGCTTCAGCATCGAACGCGAGCGGTAGTGCTCTTCGAGATCGTCGGTCGACATCTTGTAGGCGGCGGCGCGCTGTTCCTTCCACTCGCCGGTCCAGATCTTCGAGCCGCGCAGCACGGCGTCGGGATTGACGACATTGACCCTGATCTGCGCTTCCGCGCCTTCCAGCGCCAGGCAGCGGGCCAGATGGATCTCGGCGGCCTTGGCCGTGCAATAGGCGGCGGCGTTTGGCGATGCGGCAAGCCCGTTCTTGGAGGCGACGAAGACGACGTTGCCGCCGATCTTCTGCGCCCGGAACAGCCGGAACGCCTCCCGCGAAACGAGGAAATAGCCGGTCGACAGGATGTCCATGTTCTTGTTCCACAGGGCCAGCGTGGTGTCCTCGATCGGCGCCGACGTTGCCAGACCGGCATTCGACACGAGGATATCGATGCCGCCGAATTCGACTGCCGTCTCGGCAAAACCGGAGATCACCTGATCCTCGGACGTGACGTTGATGACGACGGGCCGCAAGAAATCCTTGCCGTAGGCTTTCGCCAGCTCGTCATTGGCGCTGGCGAGAGCTGCTTCGTCGATATCGGCCAGCACGACGCAGGCGCCTTCGCGCAGCAGCCTGTTGGCGGTGGCCCGGCCGATGCCGCCGGCGCCGCCGGTGACCAGTGCAATCTGGCCGGCAAGGGTTTTTGGTTTCGGCAGGCGCTGCAGCTTTGCCTCTTCGAGCAGCCAGTATTCGATGTCGAAGGCTTCCTGGTCGGGCAGGCCGACATAGGTCGACACCGTCGAGGCACCGCGCATGACGTTGATGGCGTTGACGTAGAATTCGCCCGATATGCGCGCCGTCGCCTTGTCGCCGGCGAAGGTGAACATGCCGACGCCGGGCATCAGATAGACGACGGCGTTGGGATCACGCACCGGCGGCGAATCCGCGTGCTTGCAGCGATCATAATAAGCCTGATAGCCGACGCGATACTCAGCCACATCGTCGGCAAGGCGGGCAATGACGGCATCGACGTCGGGATTTTTCGGGTCGAACTCGATGACCAGCGGCCGGATCTTGGTGCGCAGGAAGTGGTCCGGGCAGGACGTGCCGAGTGCCGCCAGCGGCCGCAAATCCCTGGAATTGACGAATTCGAGCACGGCAGGAGAATCGTCGAAATGGCCGAGCTTGTGGCTGTTCTCCGAGACCAGGCCACGGATCCTCGGCATCAGTTTTGCGGCGACGGCGCGACGCGCCGGCGCATCGAGGGATTTGACGACTTCGCCGCCGAAGATCGGCTTGCCCTGGCTCTTGCGCTCGAACCAGTCAATCGCCTGATTGATCACCGAGATCGTCGTCTCGTAGCATTCCTTCGGCGTGTCGCCCCAGCTGAACAGGCCATGGCTGGCCAGCACGACACCCTTGGCTTCGGGGTTCTCGAGGCAGAATTTCTCCAGCCACAGGCCGAGCTCGAAGCCCGGACGTTTCCATGGCAGCCAGCCGATCGTGTCGCCGAAGATCTCCTTGGTCAGCGCCTGCGAATCCTTGGCGGCGGCAATGGCGATGATGGCATCGGGATGCATATGGTCGACATAAGGCTTCGGCACGAAGGCATGCAGCGGCGTGTCGATGGAAGCCGCTCGCGGGTTGAGATTGAAGGTGCAGTGAGGCAGATAGCCGACCATCTCGTCTTCGTGTTCGAGGCCGCGATAAAGACCTTTCAGCGCACGCAATTTGTCCATGTAGAGCGTGGCGAAGCCGTCTGTTTTAATCGAGGCGCTGTCGCCGCCCGAGCCCTTGACCCACAGCACTTCCACGCTCTCGCCGGTGAGCGGATCCTTTTGCCAGATCTTGGACGAGGTGTTGCCGCCGCCATAATTGGTGACGCGCTTGTCGGAGCCAAGAACGTTCGAGCGATAGACCAGACGTTCGGGCTCGCTCATTTCTTGCGCTTTTGCGTCATCCCAAAGATTGGCGAGGCGCGTGCCGGAGCGCTTGTCGAGCATAGGTATCCTCCCTTTGGGACACGCAAACGGCGCGGGTCCCTTTTGTGCGAATTTCTACGCAAGCGGCCGTCTTGTCAATCACAAACGATCAACATCAATCATATTGCACTGCACAATGAAATTATCTGATCGGAAATGATTGACACTGCGCGTTTAGGGTGCCTAGATGCTCAGGCAGGGAGGAACCATGCACGAGAAAGAGCGCCACAGGATCATTCTGTCCGCCGTCCAGGAAAAACCTGTGGTGACGGTGCAGGAGATGGTCGACTTGACGGAGTCGTCGGAGGCGACGATCCGGCGCGATATCGCCGCATTGCATGTGCAAAAGCGCCTACGCCGGGTGCGCGGCGGTGCCGAGGCGCTTTCGCCGCCGCAGTTCATCGGCCTTGCCGGACGGCCGTTTTCCGTCAACGAGACGATCAACGCTTCGCAGAAACGGGCCATCGCGCGGGAAGCCGTGGAGCTGTGCAAGGACGGCGAACCGATCATCATCAATGGCGGCACCACCACCTTCCAGATGGTGCACTTCCTGACCGGCCGCCGCATGCCGATCTTCACCAATTCCTTCCCGATCGCGGAGCACCTGCTCAGGCACTCCAAGAACACGGTGATGCTGTCGGGCGGCACCATCTACCGCGAGCAGAACATCATCCTGTCGCCGTTCGACAATGACGTGACGCGGAATTTCTACGCGCGCCGCATGTTCATGGGCGCGCAAGGGCTGGGGCCGCTCGGTCTGATGGAAGGCGACCCGCTGCTGATCCAGGCCGAGCAGAAGCTGATCGACCAGGCGGACGAGCTGGTGGTGCTGGTCGATTCCTCGAAGTTCCGCAAACGCTCGAGCCTGATCCTGTGCGGCCTGTCGCGCATCGCCACGGTGATCACCGACGACGCCATCGAGGATCGCGAAGCCAAGATGCTGGAGACCGCCGGCGTGACGCTGATCATCGCCCGCACAACGGCAACCAACAAGGAAGAATCTTCGCTGCAGGCCTGAGAACCACTCACGCCCGCAGCGGCGATGGAATGCAACGCTCAAGGGAGGATATTCGATGAGCTTTCTGAAGAAATTAATGGTTACGGCGGCGTTCTCCGCTGCCATGTTCGTGAATGCCGCCTATGCCGAAAACGTCAAGATCGCGCTGGTGGTGAAGTCGCTCGGCAACGGCTTCTTCGACGCCGCCAACAAGGGCGCCGAAGAGGCGGCCAAGGAGCTCGGCGATGTCGACATCATCTACACCGGCCCGACCAAGGCGACCGCCGAAGCACAGATCGAAGTGGTCAATTCGCTGATCGCCCAGAAGGTCAATGCCATCGCCATTTCGGCGAACGACGCCGACGCGCTGGTGCCGGTGCTGAAGAAGGCGATGCAGCGCGGCATCACCGTCATCTCGTGGGATTCAGGCGTCGCGCCGGAAGGACGCCAGCTTCACCTCAACCCCTCCGACACCAACCTGATCGGCGAGACCATCATCAAGCTTGCCGCCGACTACCTGCCGGAAGGCGGCGATGTCGCCATCCTGTCGGCTTCTTCGACCGCGACCAACCAGAATGCCTGGATCGACGCGGCCAAGAAGGTGCTGCCGGAGAAGTTCCCCAAGATCAAACTCGTCGCCACCGTTTATGGCGACGACGACTCGGCCAAGAGCACGGACGAAGCCAAGGGCCTGCTGAAGTCCTATCCGAACCTCAAGGCGATCATCGCACCGACCACGGTGGGCGTCGTTGCCGCCGCGCAGGTGGTGACCGATGAAGGCCTGATCGGCAAGGTCAACGTCACCGGCCTGGCGCTGCCGTCGGAGTTCAAGAAGTTCATCGACAATGGCGCCAGCCAGGCGGTTGCGCTGTGGAACCCGATCGATCTCGGCTATTCGGCCGTCTACCTCGCCCATGATCTGGCGGTGAAGAAGGAAGAAGCCAAGCCCGGTGCTACGCTGTCGATCGGCCGCGTCGGCAAAGTCACGCTCGACGACACCAACTCGGCTGCGATGGCTCCGCCCTTCCAGTTCGACAAGTCGAACATCGAAAAGTTCTCCAAGATCTATTGATCCTGGAGCCTTCGAAACGGTGCGGCGGGGCTCAGGTTCCGCCGCGCTTTCAAACGAACCTTGCTTCAGGGCTTGATACGATTATGGACACGACAGCCCAACACGAAATGGCGAAGGAAGCGCCTTTGTTTTCCGGACCGCGCCTGACGCTGTCCGGCATCTCGAAAAGCTTTCCCGGCGTGCGGGCGCTGCACGATGTCGGCCTGTCGCTCTATCCCGGCCAGGTAACCGCGCTGATCGGTGAAAACGGCGCCGGCAAGTCGACGCTGGTCAAGATCATGACCGGCATCTACCAGCCTGATGCTGGCACGATCAGCATCGACGGCCAGCCGGTCACGCTGCCCAGCGCCCACGCCGCGTTCGGGCATGGCATCACCGCCATCCACCAGGAAACCGTGCTGTTCGACGACCTGACGGTGGCCGAAAACATCTTCCTCGGCCATGCGCCGCGCACGCGTTTCAAAACCATCGACTGGCGTACCATGCGCAAGAATGCCCGCGAGGTGCTCGACACGATGGGCGCCGGCCATATCGACGCCGATGCCAGGCTGAAGGATCTCGGCATCGCCAACAAGCACCTTGTCGCGGTTGCCCGCGCCATGTCGATCGACGCGCGGATCGTCATCATGGACGAGCCGACGGCAGCACTTTCGATGAAGGAGATCGAGGAGCTTTTCCTGCTGATCGAATTCCTCAAGAGCGACGGCAAGGCGATCCTGTTCATCAGCCACAAATTCGATGAGATCTACCGCATCGCCGACCGCTATACCGTGTTCCGCGACGGCGAGATGGTCGGCGAAGGCCTGATCAAGGACGCCGGCCAGAGCCAGATCGTGCGCATGATGGTCGGCCGCTCGGTCGATCACATCTTTCCGCAGCGCAAGGCCGAGATCGGCGCGCCGGTGCTCGCCGTCTCCGGCCTGTCGCATCCGACCGAGTTCGACGACATCGGCTTCGAACTGCACAGGGGCGAAATCCTCGGCTTCTACGGCCTTGTCGGCGCCGGGCGCAGCGAGGTGATGCAGGCGATATCAGGCATCACCCGCACCAGCGGCGGCACGATCACGCTGGAGGGCAAGGCGATCGCGCCGAAATCGGCGGCGGATTCGATCAATGCCGGCATCGTCTATGTGCCGGAGGAGCGCGGCAAGCAAGGTGTGGTGATCGGCCTGCCGATCTTCCAGAATGTCTCGCTGCCCTCGCTCAAGCGGACATCCAAGTCCGGCATGTTGCGGCTGGCGGAAGAGTTCGCCCTGGCCCGCGCCTATACCGAGCGGCTCGACCTGCGCGCTTCTTCGCTCAGCCAGGATGTCGGCACGCTGTCGGGCGGCAACCAGCAGAAGATCGTCATCGCCAAATGGCTGGCGACCGCGCCCAAGGTGATCATCCTCGACGAGCCAACCAAGGGCATCGACATCGGTTCGAAGGCAGCCGTGCACGGCTTCATGGCCGAGCTCGTCGCGCAAGGCCTGTCGGTGATCATGGTGTCGTCCGAACTGCCGGAAATCCTCGGCATGTCCGACCGCGTCGTCGTCATGCGCGAGGGCCGCATTGCCGCGGTCTACGACAATAAGGGGCTCGACGCCGAAACCTTGGTCAGGACGGCAGCGGGGATCGCGGCATGAAGGCTTTTCTCAGATATCGCGAGGTCTGGCTGCTGGCGGCAATCGTCGTGCTGATCGGGCTGATCTCAACGCGTTTTCCAGGTTTTGCCGATCCGGCCAATCTGCGCCAGGTGTTCAACGACACGTCGATCCTGATGATCCTGGCACTGGGCCAGATGGTCGTCATCCTGACCCGCTCGATCGACCTGTCGATGGCTTCCAATCTCTGCTTCACCGGCATGGTGGTGGCGATGCTGAACGCCGCGCATCCGGCAATCCCGATCCCGCTGCTGATCGTCATCGCACTTCTGGTCGGCCTGGTGCTCGGCGCCATCAACGGCCTGCTGGTATGGCGGCTGAACATTCCCTCGATCGTGGTGACGCTCGGCACGCTCACCATCTACCGCGGCGCCACCTTCGTCATATCAGACGGCGCCTGGGTCAATGCCGACCAGATGAGCCCTGATTTCATCGGCCTGCAGCGCGCGGCTTTCCTCGGCATTCCGGTGCTGTCCTGGATCGCGATGCTGGTTATCGCCCTGTTCTTCCTCGTGATGACGCGCACCGCGCTCGGCCGCTCGATCTACGCCATCGGCGTCAACCCGACCGCATCGGTCTATGCCGGCATCGATGTCGGCCGGACGAAATTCATCGTCTTCTGCATCTCGGGGATGATCGGCGGCCTCTGCGGCTATCTCTGGATTTCGCGCTACGTCATCGCCTCGGTCGAGGTCGCCAATGGCTATGAGCTCAACATCATCGCCGCCTGCGTCATCGGCGGCATTTCGATCGCCGGCGGCATCGGCTCGGTCGGCGGCGCGGTGCTCGGTGCGCTGTTCCTCGGCATCATCTCCAACGCACTGCCGGTCATCAACATCTCGCCCTTCTGGCAAATGGCGATTTCGGGCAGCGCCATCATCCTGGCCGTGGTGCTCAACGCACGCGGCGAACGCCGGCAAGGCCGCATCATTCTCAAGAAGGCGGAAGCGGCATGATGGACGCCCCTGCCCCACGCCACATTCCCGATCGGCTCGACAAGCCTTTCACCGCGGCGGTCTTCTCCTGGGAGGCGCTGCTGGTCGTTGTCGCTGTTGCCATTTTTGCCGTGAACAGTTTTGCCTCGCCCTATTTCCTCGATCCATGGTCGCTGTCGGACCTGACCTTCAACTTCACGGAAAAGGCGCTGATCGCGCTGGCCATGGCGCTGCTGATCATCTCCGGCGAAATCGACCTGTCGGTAGCCGCCATCATCGCACTGGCGTCAACAATGATGGGCATGGCGGTGCAGGCCGGCGCCGGCACTCCGGTGCTGGTCGCAATCGGCCTCGTTGTCGGGCTCGGCTGCGGCGCCTTCAACGGGCTGCTCGTCACCAGGCTCGGCTTGCCGTCGATCGTCGTCACCATCGGCACGATGAGCCTGTTTCGCGGCATTGCCTTCATCATCCTGGGTGACCAGGCCTATAAGGGCTATCCCGCGAGCTTCGCCTTCTTCGGCCAAGGCTATGTCTGGTGGGTGGTGTCGTTCGAACTGACGCTTTTCCTGATCGCGGCAGTCGTCTACTGGTTCCTTCTGCACCGGACGAGCTTCGGCCGCCGGGTCTTTGCCATCGGCAACAACCCGGTCGCGGCGCAGTTTTCCGGGGTACGTGTCGGCCGCATCAAATTCATCCTGTTTTGCCTGACCGGCCTGATGGCGGGCATCGCCTCGGTGCTGATCACATCGCGGCTCGGCTCGACCCGGCCGTCCATCGCGCAGGGCTACGAGCTCGAAGTCATCACCATGGTGGTGCTCGGCGGCGTCAGCATCCTGGGCGGCGCCGGCAGCATTCTGGGTGTGGTGCTGGCGGCCTTCATCATGGGATTGGTGACCTTCGGCCTCGGCCTGCTCAACGTGCCGGGGATCGTCATGTCGATCTTCATCGGCCTCCTGCTGATCATCGTCATCGCGCTGCCGATCCTATGGCGGCGCGTGCGGCGGGAGCGCTTTGCCTGATGCCCGAGAAATACGCGTTCAAAATGAAGCTCAAGCCGGGCATGAAGGCCGAGTACAAGAGGCGCCATGACGACATCTGGCCGTCACTCGTGGCGTTGCTGAAACAGGCCGATATCTTCGATTACTCGATCCACCTCGACGAGGAGACCAACAGACTGTTCGGCGTGCTGTGGCGACACGATGACCACGGCATGGACGAATTGCCGAAGCATCCGGTGATGCAGCGTTGGTGGGCCGAGATGGCGGACATCATGGAAACCAGGCCGAACAACGAGCCGGTGGCGGTGCCGCTGGAAACAATGTTCCATATGGAATGACCCGCCACGTCGCCGTCATCGACATCGGCAAGACCAACGCCAAGGTGGCGCTGGTCGATCTTGCCGCAGCAAGCGAAGTCGCGCTGCGCAAGATGGTGAACGAGCCGGTTCGGCAAGGCCGGTACCCGCACCATGACGTCGAGCGGTTATGGGCGTTTATCCTCGGCAGCCTGGCCGAGATCGATCGCGAGCAGCGCATCGATGCGATATCGATCACCACCCATGGCGCAACGGCCGTGCTGGTCGACGCATCTGGCGAACTGGCGCTGCCGGCGCTCGACTACGAATTCGACGGGCCGGATGCCCTTGCCGGGGACTATGACACGATCCGTCCGGCGTTCTCCGAGACCGGCACGCCGCGCCTGCCGGCCGGCCTCAATCTCGGTGCGCAGCTGTTCTGGCAGCAGAAGCGCTTTCCGGCGGATTTCGCCAGAACCGCCGCGATGCTGATGTATCCGCAATACTGGGCCTTGCGCCTGACCGGCGTCGCCGCCAGCGAGGTGACTTCGCTCGGCTGCCACACCGATCTTTGGAACCCGTGGAAAGCGGATTTTTCGTCGCTGGTCGACCGGCTGCAATGGCGCCGGCTGATGGCGCCGGTGCGGCAGGCCAAGGACCGCCTGGGCCCGATCCTGCCCGCTCTGGCGCGGCAAACCGGCCTCGACCCACAAACGCCGGTGTATTGCGGCCTGCACGATTCCAACGCCTCGCTGCTGCCGCATCTCCTATCCGGCAAGCCGCCTTTCTCCGTCGTCTCGACCGGCACCTGGGTGGTGTCGATGGCGGTCGGCGGCAGCAAGGTCACGCTCGATCCGGCACGCGACACGCTGGTCAATGTCAACGCACTCGGCGATCCCGTGCCCTCGGCGCGCTTCATGGGCGGCCGCGAGTTTTCCGTGCTGACCGAGGGCCAATCGGAGAACTGGACGGAAGACGATGTTGCCACGGTGCTGGCGCGCAAGACGTCCCTATTGCCTTCGACCCAACAGGTTTCGGGGCCGTTTCCGCATCGTACCGCATCATGGTTTAACGCGGACGGCATGAGCGCCGGCCAGCGCTTTGTCGCCATCTCGTTCTACCTGGCGCTGATGACCGCGACCTGCCTCGACCTGATCGGCGCGGAGGGGTCAACCATCGTCGAAGGACCCTTCGCCCGCAACCGGCTGTTCACCCGCATGCTGGCTGCGGCGACGGCGCGCGCCGTCATTGCCTCCGAGGCTGCAACAGGCACCAGCATCGGCGCCGCCTTGCTGGCGTCGGACCAGGGGACACCGCAAGGCAGAGGCGAAAGGACCGAACCGTCGGACGATCCACTCTGGACAAGTTACGTGCGCTCCTGGCGTTCGGCGGTCGACGAACGAGCCTGACCGCCGAGCTCATGGCGCCCTGATGTCCGGAGATGCCTAGCCCGCGTAGAGCAATCCTTGCGGATCGATCTCCGGCTTGCGGCCGGCGACCACGTCGGCGAGGAACTTTCCCGAGCCGCAGGCCATGGTCCAGCCGAGATGGCCGTGGCCGGTGTCGAGGTAGAGATTGTCGTACCGCGCCCGGCCGATGACCGGCACGGAGTTCGGCATCATCGGGCGAAGTCCAGCCCAGAGCTCGGCCCTGCTCT
Organism: Mesorhizobium sp. WSM4830; assembly: GCF_055811495.1. Taxonomy (NCBI): domain Bacteria; kingdom Pseudomonadati; phylum Pseudomonadota; class Alphaproteobacteria; order Hyphomicrobiales; family Phyllobacteriaceae; genus Mesorhizobium; species Mesorhizobium sp. WSM4830. The sequence goes on from NZ_JBVVQI010000007.1 coordinate 104,014, forward strand.
CGTCGAAGGCGCCGGGGAACAGGTCCTTGCCGGTGTTCAGGATCGAGTTGAAATCGCGGGGCTTGAACGTGCGTTCGAAACCGGTGAACTCCGCCGTCGAGGACATCCGCAGCCGATTTCCCAGCCTGGAATAGCCGATCAGCCGGTCCTCGTCGGCGCCACCCATGATCGGCCCCTTGCTTTCATCTTCCAGCGGAACAGTCACGGTATAGCCCTTCACGGGATAGACGGGCAGGTCGATGCCGTAGCGGCGGCCGAGCAGGCCGCTCTCCGGCCCCATCGAGATGACCACGGCGTCGCCAGGCACCGGGCCGGCCGAGGTCATCACCGCGCGCACGCGGCCGCTGTCGATGTCGAGGCCTTCGACAGTGGTGCCGTAGAGGAACTGGACGCCGAGTTTCTCGGCGGCATAGGCAGCGAGGCGCTGCGTGAATTGGCTGGAGTCGCCGGTCTGGTCGATCGGCGAATAGACGCCACCGGCAATCTTGTCCTTGGCGCCGGCGAGGCCCGGCTCGAGCTCGACCAGCCGGTCGCGGCCGACGATCTCGATCGGCAGGCCGTGTTCGCCGAGATAGCGGTAATTGTCGGTGCCGGTATCAAAGCTCTGCTGCGAGCGGAAGAAATACAGAATACCTTTCTTGCGCTCGTCATAATGGATGCCGGTTTCGGCCGAGATGGCGTTGATGCAGTCGCGCGAATAGAGCGCCAGACGCAACTTGACGTCGGTGTTGGCGCGCATGCGCTTATGCGTGCACTGGCGCAGGAATCGCAGGCTCCAGGCGAAAAAATACGGATCGAAGCGCAGCCGCACCTTGATGCCGAGATCGTGGTTATAGAGGCCACGCAGGAACGTCTTCAGCGCGGCGGGCGAGGCCCAGGCGGTGGCGTCGCCGGGCGACACCAGGCCGGCATTCGACCGGCTGGTGCCGCGCGCCGCCGCCGGATGGCGCTCGATCACCGTCACTTCATGGCCGTCCCTGGCTAAATAATAGGCCGCCGCCGTACCGACGACGCCGGCTCCAAGCACCAGGATTTTCATTCCGCCCCCCCGGCGCGCTGAACCAACCGTTGCGGAGACCCCACTTCACCCCAGAGCCGAATTCTTGCTGGTCAGGATGCGCTCCCAGGCGAGCGCATCGGCAACGATCTGGTCGAGGTTGTCGCGCTGCGGGGTCCAGCCGAGTTCGCCGCGCGCCAGCTCCGAATTGGCGACCACCGCGGCGGCGTCACCGGCGCGGCGATCGCCCATCCGCACGTCGAAATCATGGCCGAAGACGCGGCGGACGCTGTCGATGACCTCGAGCACCGAATAGCCGTGGCTGTAGCCGCAATTGGCGACCAGGCTCGATCCGCCGGCACGCAGCCGCTGCAGCGCCAGCCGATGCGCCGCCGCCAGGTCGCTGACGTGGATATAGTCGCGCATGCAGGTGCCGTCCGGCGTCGGATAGTCGGTGCCGAACACCTGCATGAACGGCCGCTTGCCGAGCGCCGTCTCGCAAGCGACCTTGATCAGATGCGTGGCACCGGGCGTCGACTGGCCGGTGCGGCCCTTCGGATCGGCGCCGGCGACGTTGAAATAGCGCAACGCCGTATAGCGCAACCCATGGGCAATCGCCGCGTCGCGCAGCATCCATTCGCTCATCAGCTTGGACAGGCCGTAGGGCGATTCCGGCGCAAGCCGGGCATCCTCGCGCACCGGCTCCAGGCCCGCGCCGCCATAGACGGCGGCGGTCGAGGAAAAGATGAAATTGGGCACGCCTTCGCGCACCGCGGTCTCGATCAAGGTGCGTGTCTTGCAGGTGTTGTTCTCGTAATAGGCAAGCGGGTCGGCGACCGATTCGGGGACCACGATCGAGCCGGCGAAATGGATGATCGCGTCGACCTTATTGTCGCGGATGATCGAGGCGACCAGTTCCCTGTCGGCGACGTCGCCGACGACGAGCTTTGCTTCCGGGGCCACGGCCCATTCAAAGCCGGTGGAAAGCCGGTCGAGGACGACGACGCTGTCACCCGTGTCCAGCAATTCCCAGACCATATGGCTACCGATATAGCCGGCCCCGCCTGTCACCAAAACCGTCATCCGCATCCTCGCTATTCATGATTTATCGGAACTGTCTCAATCGTCGCCTTACTGGAAAATCTGCCGCCAAGCCATTAGAACCTGCGGTAACCGGTCTCATTGGCGCGTGGCATTGTCCTGAAACAAGATTGATCCACATCAAGGGAATAGGCCACGTTCCGTGGTCGTTAGGAACAGGCTCGGGGCGTGGCATTTTGACCAAAAAGGCCAGGTGGACGACGAATGGGCCAATGACTATGATCCCGCGCAAAACTGGGAAGGCGACATGAACTATCAGCGGTTTTTCGAGGAAGCGATCGACCAGCTCCATGCAGAGCGTCGCTACCGCGTCTTCGCCGACCTTGAACGTATCGTGGGGAAATTCCCACGCGCCATCTGGCGTGCCAATGGCCGCGCCGAGGAAATCACCGTCTGGTGCTCCAACGACTATCTCGGCATGGGCCAACATCCCGACGTCATTGCCGCGTTCCAGAAGGCGGCAGGCAAGATGGGCTCGGGAGCCGGCGGCACCCGCAACATTTCCGGCACCAGCAACCCGCTGGTCGAGCTCGAACTGGAGCTGGCCGACCTGCACGACAAGGAAGCGGCACTGGTTTTCACCTCCGGCTTCGTTTCCAACGAGGCGTCGATCTCGACCATTGCAAAGCTGCTTCCCAATTGCCTGATCATCTCGGACGAGCTCAACCACGCTTCGATGATCGAGGGCGTGCGGCGCTCGGGCTCCGAGAAGAAGATCTTCCGCCATAACGACGTCGCGCATCTCGAAAGCCTGCTGCAGACTGCCGGCCGCGAGCGCGCCAAGCTGATCGTCTTCGAGAGCGTCTATTCGATGGACGGCGACATCGCGCCGATCAAGCAGATCGTCGATCTCGCCGAGCGTTACAACGCCATGACCTACATCGACGAGGTCCACGCCGTCGGCATGTACGGGCCGCGCGGCGGCGGCATCACCGAGCGCGAGGGGCTGGCCGACCGCATCGACATCATCGAGGGCACGCTGGCCAAGGCGTTCGGCACGCTTGGCGGCTACATCGCCGGCAATACTGCGGTAATCGACGCGGTGCGCTCCTATGCGCCGGGCTTCATCTTCACCACGGCGTTGCCGCCGGCGATCGCTGCCGCGGCAACCACCTCGATCCGCCATCTCAAGCGCTCCCAGGCCGAGCGCGACGCGCAGCTGCGCCAGGCGACACGGACCAAGCAAGTGCTGGCCGCAGCCGGCCTGCCGGTGATGGAGTCGCCTACCCACATCGTGCCGCTTCTGGTCGGCGATCCCGAGCTCTGCAAGATGGCCAGCGACCGCCTGCTCGGTGTGCACGGCATCTACATCCAGCCGATCAACTACCCGACAGTGCCGCGCGGCACCGAACGGCTGCGCATTACGCCGACACCGTTCCATTCGGACGCGCTGATTGCGTCCCTGCAGGACGCGCTGGTCGAGACATGGGACGCGTTGGGGATTCCCTACGGTTCGGCCGGCCGGCCTTCGGTGGCCAAAAGCGACCGCATCATACCGCTGCTGGTGCCGAAGTCGGGCGGCTGAAGCCCGAGTTGAAACTCGGGCTTCGAGGCAGCTCACACAGTCTTCATCCATTTCGCCAGCCGGTGCGCGGCTTCTTCGAGCTGGTCGAGGCGGCGGTGGAAGCACAGCCTGAGGAAGGCTTCGCCGCCGGGGCCGAAGGCGGTGCCGGGAGCCAGGCCGACATTGGCGCGGTCGACCATGTCGAAAGCGGCAGCGCGGGAATCGGTGATGCCGTCGACCGCGAAGAATAGATAGAATGCGCCCTGCGGCACGGTGAACCGCGCCCTGCCGGTTTCGGCGAGAATGCCGCAGACCAGGTCGCGCGCCACCCTCGCCCGCTCCACCTGCTCGACGATGAAGGCGTCGCCCTCATCGAGGGCAACGACGGCGCCTCGCTGCATGAACTGCGCAACTCCGGAAGTCGAATACTGGACCAGGTTCTCGAACACCTGCTGCAAGGCGGGATGGATCTTGATCCAGCCGATGCGCCAGCCGGTCATCGCCCAGTTCTTGGAAAAGGAATTGACGAACAGGATCCGATCCTCATCGGCCATGATGTCGATGAAGGAGGGCGCGCGGCCATGGCCGTAATGGAACAGCGAGTAGATCTCGTCGGCGATGATCCACAGGCCTCTTTCGCGGGCAAGACCGAGGATCGCCTGCAGCGTTTCCCTGTCGGCGGTCCAGCCGGTCGGGTTGGACGGCGTGTTGACGAACAGCGCCTTGGTCCGCGGCGTGATCGCCGCTGCGATCTTGTCGACATCGCAGGACCAGCCATTGCCCGACTGGTCGAGCGTGACCGCGACTGGCACGGCGCCGGCCACCCCGGCGGCGGCGGCGAAGTTCGGCCATGCCGGCGACAGGTAGACGAGTTCGTCGCCCTTGCCGGCCACCGCGTCGATGGCCATCTGGATGGCATGCATGCCGGAGCCGGTGACGATGAATTCCTCGTCGGCGAAAGTCTTGCCGAAATGCCTGGTGTAATAGCGGGCGAGCGCCTGCCTGAGTTCGGGAATGCCCCGCTGCCAGGTGTAGAAGGTCTCGCCGGCGGCCAGCGACTTGGCGGCGGCATCGGTGATGAAGGCAGGCGTCGGCAGGTCGCCCTCGCCGGCCCAAAGCGGGATCATGCCGTCGCGGCCGCGGCCGCGGTTCATGACGGCGACAATGCCGCTTTCAGGCGCCGCCCGCGCTTCGGCGCGCAGAGTATCGATCAGGGTCATGGATGGGTCCGTTTTCGTTTGCTCGACTGCTAGCGTGTTTCAGGGCGGACGAAAACAGAAAACCCCGGCCGCAAGCGACCGGGGTTTTGGTCCAGAAAGTTGCCGCAGGCGCTACTTTCTGGCGAGGAGATCGCGAATTTCAGTGAGCAGCGCGACGTCGGCCGGCGGCGGAGCGGCCGGGGCGGCCGGTTTCTCGCGCTCCAGCCGCTGGCGCAGATTGTTCACCGCCTTGACCATCATGAAGATAATGAAGGCGAGGATGAGGAAATTCAACGCCACGGTGATGAAGCTGCCGTAGGCGAAGACCGCGCCCTGTTTCTTTGCGTCAGCCAGCGAGGTTGCATTCACCGCAGAAGACAGGGGTATGAAGTAGTTGTTGAAGTCCAGTCCTCCGAAGATCGCGCCAACAATAGGCATGATAATGTCGTCGACCAGCGAGGTAACGATCTTGCCGAAGGCAGCGCCAATGATGACAGCGACGGCCAGGTCCATCACATTGCCCCTGGAAATGAATTCCTGAAACTCTTTCAGCATTCGACTCCTCCTTGTCCTGAACGGCCGTTCTGCCGCCCGCTCCTCCGGCATCGACTGGCCGGCAGAATAGCAAAAACCTGCGGTTGCAACAGGAGCAAAAGCTGGTTTCAGCCGGTCACGATTGCCCGACGCAGCCGATATAATACGCCGAAAGCCGCGATGGACTCGATCGCCAAGCTGTGATTGCGTCTGCAAGGCCGGATGAAAAAGCCGGCGCAGGGAGGAAGTTCGAGGCGTGCAGGGCTGGTTCATCGTCATCATCGCGATCGCCTATGTGACGTTGCTGTTCGTCATCGCCAGCCTGGGCGACCGCCGCTCGACTTCATCCGGGCCTGGCCGCGCCCGGCCCTTCATCTACGCGCTCAGCCTCGCAATTTATTGCACCTCCTGGACCTTCTTCGGCTCGGTCGGCCTGTCCTCCGAGCGCGGCCTCGAGTTCCTCGGCATCTACATCGGACCGGTTCTGGTGTTCGTGTTCGGCTTTCCGCTGCTGCAGCGCATCGTCAGGCTGGCCAAGACCGAGAAGATCACCTCGATCGCCGACTTTCTCGGTGCCCGCTACGGCAAGAGCTTCGCTGTCGCGGCGATCGCTACGCTGATCGCGACCATCGGCGCCGTGCCGTATATCGCGCTGCAATTGAAGGCAATCTCCGGCTCGGTCAGCCTGATGGTCGAGCACTATACCGGCTCGCCCCCGTCGTTCGATCCGTTCGTCAGCGACATCTCGCTGGTCGTGGCCATGCTGCTGGCGCTGTTTGCGGTGCTGTTCGGCACGCGCCATGCCGATGCCACCGAGCATCAGGACGGGCTGGTGCTGGCTGTGGCGGTCGAAACCGTGGTCAAGCTCGCCGCCTTCCTGGCGATCGGCCTAATGGTCACGTTTCTGATATTCGGCGGGCCAGGCGATATATTCGACCGGCTCGCCGTAAACACGCAGGTGCGCCAGGCGATGGGCTACAACACCTCGCTCGCCACCTGGCTGGTGCTGACATGCCTGAGCGGCTTTGCCATCCTCATGCTGCCGCGCCAGTTCTACGTCACCATCGTCGAAAACCGCAGCGAGGCCGAGCTGCGCACCGCGACATGGGTGTTTCCGCTCTATCTGGTGGCAATCAACCTGTTCGTGCTGCCGATCGCATTGGCCGGCCTGGAACTGGTCGGCAGCAGAACCAGCAGCGACCTCTATGTGCTGTCATTGCCACTGTTCAGCGGCCACGACGTTCTGGCCATGGCCGCCTTCATCGGCGGCCTGTCGGCGGCGACCGCAATGGTGATCGTCGAAAGCGTCGCGCTGTCGATCATGATCTCCAACGACCTGATCATTCCGCTGTTCGTGCGCCGGCTGCTGCGGACCACGACCTCAGAGAGCGAGGACTGGTCGACGCTCATCCTCAATGTACGGCGGGCGGCGATCTTCATTATGCTGTTCATCGCCTTTCTCTACTACCGCGAGAGCACCAACAGCGCGCGGCTGTCCTCGATCGGCCTGATGTCGTTCGCCGCGATCGCGCAGTTCGCGCCGGCAATGATCGGCGGCCTGGTCTGGCGCGGCGCCAACGGCCGGGGTGCCGCGCTTGGCATGGTTGCCGGCATCGTCGTCTGGAGCTACACGCTGCTGCTTCCGTCGCTCGCCGCGCCCGATACCGGCATCCTCGTCCACGGCCTGTTCGGCTTGGATGCATTGCGGCCGCAGGCTCTTTTCGGCACCGTCGCCGAGCCGCTGAACCATGGCGTGCTGTGGAGCCTGTCGATCAACACGCTGTTTTTTGTGTTCGGCTCACTGTCGCGTGCGTCGGTGCCGCTGGAGCGCATCCAGGCATCGATCTTCGTGCCGCGCGAGGCGGGGCCGCTGCCGAGCCTGCGCCGCTTCCGCACCACCATCACCGTCAACGACCTCAAGGACACGATCGCGCGCTATCTCGGTGTCGAACGCACCGAGCGGTCCTTCCAATCGTTCGAGAAGAGCAGCGGCACTTCACTGCACGGCAACGAACAGGCCAGCATGGATGTCATCCGCTTCTCCGAACAGCTTCTGGCCAGTGCCGTCGGCTCCTCCTCGGCGCGGCTGATCCTGTCGCTGCTGCTGCGCCGCAACGATCGCGAATCCAAGGACGCCTTCCGCCTGCTCGATGACGCCACCGAGGCGCTGCAGCACAATCGCGACCTGCTGCAGATCGCGCTCGACCAGATGGAACAGGGCATCACTGTCTTCGACCGCGATTTCCGGTTGATCTGCTGGAACCGCCAATACCGGGCGCTGTTCGACCTGCCCGACGAGATGGGCCAGGTCGGTGTCTCACTCGATCGTATCCTGCGCCACCTTGCCGAGCGCGGCGACATACCGGCAGACCAACGCGTCACCATGCTCAACCGCCTGACCAGCTTCGTCAGCCCATGGCAGATGGAGCTGAAGACCAGCGGGCGCATCCTCGAATTGCGCTCCAATCCGATGCCGGACGGCGGCATCGTCGCCACCTATGCCGACATTTCCGGACGCGTCGAGCAGGATCTGGCGCTGAAGCGCGCGAACGAATCGCTGGAACAGCGAGTGAAGAGCCGCACCGCCGAGCTCACCCGCGTCAATGAGGAGCTGGCGCAGGCGCAGATGCTGGCTGAGGAGGCCAATCTCGGCAAGACCCGCTTCCTCGCTGCCGCCGGCCACGACATCCTGCAGCCGCTGAACGCCGCCCGCCTTTATTGCTCGTCGCTGATCGAGAAGACCGGCAAGGGACCTGCCGGCAAGGCGGCGATGAACATCGAATCGTCGCTGGAATCGGTCGAGACCATCCTCGGCGCGGTGCTCGACATTTCGCGCCTCGACGCCGGCGCGATGAAGCCGGACGATACGAGCTTCGGCCTCGACGGGCTGCTGCGCCAGATCGGCAACGACTTCCGGCCGCTTGCCGCCGAAAAGAAACTCGAGCTCTCGATCATGCCGTCGTCGCTCAGCGTCATGACGGACCGCAATCTGCTGCGCCGGCTGATCCAGAACCTGGTCTCAAACGCCATCAAGTATACGCGCCATGGCCGCATCCTGGTCGGCGTGCGGCGGCGCGGCGAACTGGCCGAGATCCAGGTGATCGACACCGGCATCGGCATTGCCGGCGACAAGCTGAACACCGTGTTTCGCGAATTCACCCGGCTGGACGAGGGCGCTCGCGAGGCGGAAGGCCTCGGCCTGGGGCTCTCCATCGTCGACCGCATCGCCCGCGTCCTGCGGCTCGAAATCCGCATCTTCTCCAACCCCGGCAAGGGCACACGCTTTTCCGTGCTGCTGCCGGTGGCAGCCGTGCAGGCACCGCGGCGGGAGGCCGAGGCGAAGCCCCCTGCCCGTGCCGCGGCCTCGCTTGCCGGGCTCAATGTGCTCTGCATCGACAACGACGCCCGCATCCTCGACGGCATGCGGCTCCTGCTCGAGGGCTGGGGCTGCAGCGTCGACACGCTTTCCGGCGCGGAGGACCTCGACAGGTCCGGCATGCATCGGCCGGACATCGTGCTTGCCGACTATCATCTCGACAACAGGACCGGCCTCGAATTGATCGCCCAGTTGCGTGCGATCCATGGCGAGGACCTGCCGGCCGTGCTGGTCACCGCCGACCGCTCCAGCGAGGTTCGCGCCGCTGCCGGCAGGCTCGACGTACCGGTGATCAGCAAACCGCTGAAACCGGCGATGCTGCGCTCGATGATGGCCAGGGTCAGGCCGCTGGCGCCGGCGGCCGAATAGGAATCAGCCGGCCGTCTGCAACGGGTCGCTGCCGATCTTGGACAAAAGGATGACCGCCTGAGTGCGGCTGTCGACGCCGAGCTTCTGCAGGATGGCCGAGACATGCGCTTTGATCGTCGCTTCGGAGACCCCGAGCTCATAGGCGATCTGCTTGTTGAGCAGCCCTTCCGCCAGCATGCCAAGCACGCGCGTCTGCTGTGGAGTCAGCGCCTGCAGCCGCTTGATCAGGTCGGAAATCTCGGGATCGCGCTCGACGCCGAGATCGACCCCGGCGGGTGCGGCGATATCACCTGCGAGCACCGACTGCACCGCATTGCGGATCTCCTCCATGCTGGCCGATTTGGAGATGAAGCCGGAGGCGCCGAGATCGAGCGCGCGCCGGATCGTCACCGGATCGTCATGCGCCGAGACCACCATCATCGGCACCGCCGGATGGATGCCGCGCAACGAAATCAGGCCGGAAAGACCGCTTGCGCCCGGCATCGAGAGATCGAGCAGCACCAGATCGACATCCTCATTGGCCAGGACCAGCGCCTTGGCGCTTTCGAAATCGCCGGCCTCGTGAATGGCGGCAACGTCGCCGATGCCCGCGAGTGCCTCCCTCAATGCACCGCGAAAAAGCGGATGATCGTCGGCAATGACGAATGTGTAGCCCAACGGTGATATCCCTCCCCGAATCCCGTTGGCGATTTTCCGCCTTGCAGGATCTGAACGATCATAACGCAACGCCTGCTGTTCGGCGTGGCCGGCTTGCTATTCCCGCCCCAGGTCTTTTTTGCGAATTGCCTAGGTCTTTTGCGAATTGGGCTTGGCGCCGTCTTCGTCCTTGTCCATGTCCTTGACGATGTCCATAAAGCTGCGCAGGAAGCGCTCCATGTAGCCCATCGTCTTGTTGAAATCCTCCTCGCTGGGCAAAGTCGATTCGAAACGCGCGGCGAGCGAATTTTCGAGCTTGGCGACGCGTTCGTCGAGCGCCTTCACCGAATTTTTCAGCCGGTCGACCTCATCCTGGAAGGCGGCACGTTCGTCGGCCGCGGTCTTGCAGACAAGCTGACCGGAGCGCTCCTCGCAGAGCGACATGGCGCCGGTTTGCGTATCCATGCGCACATAGCCATTGGCCGATTTTTCCAGCCGGTAGCGATCGGCCTCCTCGGAAAAGGCCGACGCCGCGACAAGCGAGATCAGTGCTGCGGGGATCAAAACGTGTTTCAGACGCATGTTTTCCTCCATGAGCCGGTTGGCTCAATCTATCACATGTTTGCGCCTGAAATGGGGAAGAGTTCGGAGCCTGCGAAACCCGCTTGCCCCTTCCCCGCATGGCCTGTTCGGACTATAGCGCAACGATGTCCGAGATCATCTACAAGATAGTTCCCGAGGCGCTGTGGCGCGAGGCCGAAAGAGAAGGCCGCTTCACCGGCGCGCCGATCGACGTCGCCGACGGCTTCATCCATTTTTCCACCGCCGGGCAGGTCCGGGAAACGGCAGCAAAACATTTCGCCGGCCAGGCCGGGTTGCTGCTGGTTGCCGTCGACAGCGCGCGCCTCGGCGATGCGCTGAAATATGAGGTCTCGCGCGGCGCCGCCTTGTTCCCGCATCTCTATGGCGGGCTCGGCCTCGATGCGGTCGTCTCGGTGCGGGCATTGCCGCTCGGCCCCGACGGCCGGCATGAATTCCCGGCGGTGGGGGCCGAATGAGCGCGTTCGACCGGATCGGCCAGAAACTGCTGTTCACGCTCGATCCGGAAACCGCGCATGGGCTGTCGATTGCCGCGCTGAGATGCGGTCTGCCGGTCGCCGGTCGCCCGCCGCAGGACAACAGGCTAAAGGTCAGCCTTTGCGGGCTCGACTTCCCGAACCCGCTCGGCATGGCCGCGGGTTACGACAAGAATGCCGAAGTGCCGGACGCGCTGCTCGGCCTCGGCTTCGGCTTCGCCGAGGTCGGCACCATCACACCGCTGCCGCAGACGGGCAATCCGAAGCCACGCATCTTCCGGCTGCCTTCGGACGGGGCGGTAATCAACCGGCTGGGCTTCAACAATGAAGGCCACGCTGCCGCAGAGAAGCGTCTTGCCGCCCGAAAAGGCCGCCCCGGCATCGTCGGCATCAACATCGGCGCCAACAAGGACAGCGCCGACCGCGTCGGCGATTATGAGCGCGGCGTGATCCGGTTCGCGCGATACGCCAGCTATCTGACAATCAATATCTCCTCGCCGAACACGCCGGGCCTGCGCAACATGCAGGCGCGCGAACAGCTTGGCGAGCTCCTGTCGCGGGTCATGGCTGCGCGTGCGGCGGCACCGGCAAAACCGCCCGTCTTCCTCAAGATCGCGCCGGATCTGGTCGAGGGCGAGCTGGAGGACATTGCCGCCGAGGTCACTGAGAAGAAAATAGACGGCGTCATCGTCTCCAACACCACGATCGCGCGGGCGGGACTGCGCAGCAACGCTTTTGCCGGCGAGGCCGGCGGGCTTTCGGGAAAACCGTTATTCGAGCGCTCAACCACCGTGCTGGCAAAAATGCGGAAACTGCTTGGCCGGGATCCTGCCGTCATCGGCGTCGGCGGCGTCGATTCCGCCGAGACGACGCTGGAAAAGATCCGTGCCGGCGCCGATCTCGTCCAGCTCTATACCGGCATGATCTATGCTGGGCCGGCGCTACCGGGGCGCATTCTTTCCGGCATGGCCCGTTTCATGGACAGCCAAGGCCTGAAGTCGCTGCGCGAGCTTCGCGACAGCCGCCTCGATCAATGGGCGGCGAAACCGCTTTAGCGATCAGCCAAAGGCCGTTCGCACCCGCAGCCGCAATATGGCGAGCAGGCTGAAGCCGCGTACCAGCAGGAAGACATGCAACGCCGCCCACAAGCCGTGATTGCCGAAGGCCGGCGCCAGGATCAGCAGCGCGGCGCTGAACGCCAGGAATGACACCAGCATCATGTTGCGCATGTCGCGCGACCATGTCGCGCCGATGAAAACCCCGTCCATCTGGAAAGCCAGCGCGCCGCTGAGCGCGGTGAACGCCGCCCACGGCAGGTAGATATCGGCAATGGTGCGAACGTCCGTCGAGGTCGTGATCAGGGCGACGAGATCGGTGCCCTCCAGCAGGAAGAAGAGCGTCGCCGCGCCCGCCAGCCCGAGCCCCCAAAGCAGCGTCAGCCGCACAGCCTGGTCAAACGCCGTGGCGGCACGGGCGCCGATGGCGCGCCCGGCGAGCTGTTCGGCGGCGGTGGCGAAACCATCGAGGAAGTAGCCGGCAACCAGGAAGAGGTTCATCAGCACGGCGTTGGCGGCCAGCGTCAGAGTGCCGAATTGTGCGCCTTGTCGCGTGAACAGCGCGAAGGCGGCGAGCAGCGAAAAGGAGCGGATCATGATATCGCGATTGAGCGACATCATGCGCAGGAATGCCGGCAGATCGAGGACGCGGTGGCGCGGCAGCCTGGGCGCCGCCCAAAAGCGCCGGCCGACGATGGCGAGACCAAGCAGCATGGCGACGAATTCGCCGGTAAGCGTCGCCCAGGCGACGCCGGCAACGCCCCAGCCGAGCTCCAGGCCAAGCAGGAAGCAGAGGGCGATGTTGATGCCGTTCAGTATCAATTGCAGCATCAGCCCGAGCCCGCCTTCGCCGCGCCCCAGCACGTAACCGAGGATGGCGTAATTGATCAGCGAGAACGGTGCTGCGAGCATCCTGATGCGGATATAGACGTCCATCGCCGCGCTGACGCGCGGTTCGGCGCCGATGAACCATTGCCCGGCGGTGGAAACCAGCGGCGCAAGCGCGGCAAGCACGACGCCGGCGACGACCGCGATCAGCACGGCGCGCCAGAACACCGCCTGCTCCTCCAGCGCATCGCCGCGCCCGAAGGCCTGGGCGACGAGGCCGGTGGTGCCGGAGCGCAGGAAGTTGAAGGTCGTGAAAACGACATCGAAGATCAGGGCGCCGGCCGCCAGGCCGCCGAGAAGGGCGGCGTCGCCGAACTGTCCAACCACCGCCGTGTCGACAATTCCGAGCAACGGCGTCGTCAGATAGGCAAGCGTCATCGGCACGGCGATGGCGAGCACGGAGCGGTTGGTGACGACGAATGCCCTGGCTTCGGTGGCGTGGACTTCGGTGGGTAAAGCCTGCTCCAAACGCGTGTCGCTTCCTGTTGCGGCTTGATCGGCTAGCCGATGTGCCCCAGTTTGCGGATCTCGCGCAACCATCCACCCCATTGTGGTCAACCGAAACCCGCCTCTGGCGCACCGGCCGCCCCATGCCCTTGCAGATCGTTCATCATCCCGACTACGACGCCGGCTTCGCCGTCAACCACCGCTTCCCGATGAGCAAATATCCGCTGCTGATGGACGCCTTGCGGGCACGCGGCCTGGCGCGGCCCGAAGCGCTCAACATGCCGGAGGCGGCGCGGCCATCATGGCTGAAGCTTGCTCATTCGGTCGACTATGTCGACCAGGTGCTCGCCTGCGACGTGCCGGTGAAGATCGAGCGCGAGATCGGTTTCCCTATTGGACAGCGGGTCTCGCTGAGGGCGCAGCTCGCCACGGCCGGCACGGTGCTGGCGGCGCAGCTAGCTTTGCTCAACGGCATCGCCTGCAACACCGCCGGCGGCAGCCATCATGCACGGCGCGCGCAAGGCGCCGGCTTCTGCACCTTCAACGACGTGGCCGTGGCTGCGCTGGTGCTGCTCGCCGAAGCTGCTGCCCAAAACATCCTGGTCGTCGATCTCGACGTGCATCAGGGCGATGGCACGGCGGATATCCTGAACGACGAGCCGCGCGTGTTCACCTTCTCCATGCATGGCGACCGCAACTACCCCGCGCGCAAGATCGCCTCCAACCTCGATGTCGCCCTGCCCGACGGCACCGGCGATGCAGCCTATCTGGAGCGGCTCGGCGCCATTCTGCCGGAACTGTCGGCACGAAGGCGCTGGGACCTCGTCTTCTATAATGCCGGGGTCGACGTCCATGCCGAGGACCGGCTCGGCAGGTTGTCGCTCACGGATGAAGGGCTGCGCGCTCGCGACGATATGGTGATCCGCCATTTCCGCACGCTTGGCATACCGGTGTGCGGCGTCATCGGCGGCGGCTATTCGACCGATGTCGCAGCACTCGCCGCACGCCATGCCATCCTGTTCGAAGTGGCCGCTGCCTACGCCTGAAAATTCACTTCCGGTAGTTAGCGATCCTGAGCAGGATGAAGGCCGGCACGACGATCGCGGCACCGAGCAGGATGTAGCCGAGGAAGCGGTCGATGGCGTGGAAGCCTAAATTCCACAGGTCGATGAAGAATTTGCGGATGCCGTAAAGCACGTCCATCGGCGACCAGCCGAAAGCGTTCATGACCAGGCCGACGAGAAACGACACCACGAGCAGCTTCAGGATCACCCGGAGCGGCGTATCGCCGAGAAAGCGGTTCAGTGCGGACAAGGGCCTGTCTCCACAGTCGGGTGCCGCGATTCGGGCACATGCCAAGAAATACGCAGTCGCCCGCGCTGCATCAAGGCGGCGCCTCAAATCGGATTGCGCATCGGCGCCGGGCCATGATATCGGAGGAACCAGCGCGGGTATGATGTAATGGTAGCTTGTCAGCTTCCCAAGCTGAACGCGCGGGTTCGATTCCCGCTACCCGCTCCAGCTTTTGCCCCGGTGCATTGCACTTGTTCTGGCCAGGCTGAAAACCAGCGGCTTCACAGGCATTTTTTTGCAGCCGGCTGGCCGTCTTTCATCTGTTTGGCCGATGTGCCAGTTCGTGGAATATCTCACATTGAGGGTCGGCGGGGCCTCGAATGACCCCAACCGGAAAGTCTACCCTTGGCCCGCTGGCGTCTGCTGGCGGGCTTTTTTTGAGCATCACGCGGTATTGCCAACGTGCACCGGCGCCGCTCAGGCGGGCCCGTCTGGTCGTCTGGCTGGCCACGGAATGCGCCCGCTACCCGCTCCAACCCTCAGCCCACCTCCCGCAAAATAAAATCGTGCAGCATCTTGGCTGCCGGTGACAGCGCGCGGTTCTTTACCGTGATCAGGCTGTAAGGCCTGACCTCGATGTCGAACTCAGTCTGGACGACATCGATAGCGCCGGCCAGGCCTTCGGGGTTCTGGATGAACTTCGCGACCTGGACCGACACCGGCGCGATGGCGTCGGATTGCGCGACCATGACCAGAGTCAATAGCAGCGAACTGGTGTTGAGGATGCGGTCCGGCAGCGCGATGTTGCGGTTCAAGAAGTTGCTTTCCATCGCCTGGCGCAGCGGCGAGCCGCCCGACTGGAAGACCCAGTCATAGGCGGCGGTGTCTTCCAGCCGCACCGCCTTGCCCTTGGTCAGCGGGTGGCCGCGGCGCACGATCAGGCAGGCCTTCTCGACGCCGATGACTCGCGCTTCGAACAGCCGCGGATTGAGGTCGTCTGGGATGCGGGCGATGATGAAATCGTGGCGGGAGGCGATCAGCTCGCGCGCCAGCACGTTCGAGGTCTCGACCTGCATGGTGATTTCGATGCGCGGATAGAGGCGCCGGATCTCACGGATCGCCGGCACCGCCAGCTCGATCGCCGGTGCTGTCACCGCGCCCAGGAACACCGAGCCGCCCTTGCCCGCCTTGAGCTCGAAAATCTCGCGGTCAACCTCGCGCATCTCGAGCAGGATCGATCGCGCGCGCCGTGCCAACGCCTTGCCATAAGGCGTCAGCGTAATGCCGCGCGGCAGCCTTTCGCAGAGCTTGACATCGAGCACGGCCTCCATTTCGGCGATCATGCGCGAGGCCGCCGGCTGCGAGATGTTCATGACCTGGGCCGCGGCACTCACCCGCCCGTGCTCGTCGAGGGCCGCGATCATGCGCATGTGACGCAGGCTCAAGCCGCTGCGCAGCAAGGTTCCGCCATCGCCCGGGATTTCATCGTAACCGGCTGATATTCCGCCAGGATTTCGCAGCGCCGCCATGATTTTTCCCTACTTCTGCGCCGGCCGCCCCGGCTGATCACCCGGCAGCCTCGCCACTAGCTTTAGCCATATCGGTTTCGATATAGCAACCATCAAAGATCGCATTTGACAGTTATGGCAAAGCGACACACCCTTCGCGCGTCCTGATACCTGACGATCGGCGACGAGGGAAAACTCGTATCGATTGAAACCAGAGTTTCGGGGCCGATTGGGAGGATACCGGAGATCGATTGACGGCAGCGGCGCGTTTGGCGCTCCTGCACGATTGCGCGGCCCACGAAACCCAAGGGTACGCGTCCATCAACCAGGGAGAGTTAATGTGAAGATTATCAAGACACTGGCCGCCGTCGCGGCCCTAGGCATCGCGGCTATGCCGGCGCAGGCGGGCGAAGGCCTGATCGGCGTGCTGATGCCTACCAAGACCTCGCAGCGCTGGATCAACGACGGCGACGCCGTCAAGTCCCAGCTCGAGGCTCTGGGCTACACTGTCGACCTGCAATACGCGCAGGACGACATTCCGAACCAGCTCAGCCAGCTGGAAAACGAAATCACCAAGGGCCCGAAGGCGCTGATCATCGCTTCGATCGACGGCACCACGATGGGCGATGCGCTGCAGAAGGCGAATGACGCAGGCGTCGTCGTCGTCGCTTACGACCGCCTGATCAAGAAGACGCCAAATGTCGATTATTACACCACCTTCGACAATTTCGGCGTCGGCGTCATCCAGGCGAATTCCCTGGTCAAGGGCCTCAAGGAGCGCTTCCCAAGCACCAAACCGTGGAACGTCGAATTGTTCGGCGGCTCGCCCGACGACAACAACGCCTTTTTCTTCTACAATGGTGCGATGTCTGTCCTGCAGCCGATGATCGACGACGGCTCGATCAAGATCAAGTCCGGCCAGATGGGCATGGACAAGGTCGGCACGCTGCGCTGGCTGGCCGCCACCGCCCAGGCCCGCATGGACAATCTGCTCTCCGCCAACTATTCGGACGGCAGCCGCGTCGATGGCGTGCTCTCGCCCTATGACGGCCTGTCGCGCGGCATCATCGCTTCGCTGCGCGCCGTAGGCTACGGCACCGCCGATCAGCCATGGCCGATCGTCACCGGACAGGACGCCGAGACCGCTTCGGTCAAGGCGATCATCGCCGGCGAACAGTACTCGACCGTGTTCAAGGATACCCGCGAACTCGCCAAGGCGACGGTCGAACTCGTCGACAAGGTGCTCTCGGGCGGCAAGCCGGAAGGCCTCGACACCAAGACCTACAACAACGACGTCAAGGTCGTTCCCTCGATCCTGTTGACGCCGCATGATGTCGACAAGTCGAACTACCAGGCACTGGTGGTCGACTCCGGCTACATCAAGGCCGAAGAACTGAAGTAATCGCGGTTACAAAGCCTGGGGTCCTGCGCAGGCAGGGCCCCTTTTCGTTGGCGAGCCAGCCCGGTATTGTTTGCGGACCTCGCAGGAGTGGTATTCTCAATGGCATCGACGATTTTGGAGATGCGCGACATCACCAAGACGTTTCCCGGCGTCAAGGCGCTGTCGAACGTCAAGCTCATGGTCGAGGAAGGCGAGATCCATGCCGTGGTCGGCGAGAACGGCGCCGGCAAGTCGACGCTGATGAAGGTGCTGTCGGGCGTGTATCCGTCCGGCACCTATGACGGCCAGATCATCTATCGCGGCGATGAGTGCCATTTCAAAGGCATCCATGACAGCGAGCGCAAGGGCATCGTCATCATCCACCAGGAGCTTGCGCTGGTGCCGATGCTGTCGATTGCCGAAAACATCTTTCTTGGCAACGAGCACGCCAGATACGGCGTCATCGACTGGAATGCCAATGAGGCGCGCACCAGCGCCCTGCTCAAGAAGGTCGGCCTCAAGGAGGACCCCAACACGCTGATCACCAATATCGGCGTCGGCAAGCAGCAGCTGGTCGAGATCGCCAAGGCGCTCAGCAAGGAAGTGAAGTTGCTCATTCTCGACGAGCCAACGGCGAGCTTGTCCGAAAAAGACAGCCAGGCGCTGCTCGATCTGCTGCTCGAATTCAAGCGGCAGGGCATCACTTCGATCCTGATCTCGCACAAGCTCAACGAGGTGAACCGGGTCGCCGACAAGGTCACGATCATCCGTGACGGCCGGACCATCGAGACGCTGGCCAAGAAGGACATCTCGGAGGACCGCATCATCACCTCGATGGTCGGCCGTTCGCTCGACGACCGCTATCCGCCGCGCGAGCCGAAGATCGGCGAGACCGTTCTCGAAGTGAAGAACTGGTCGGTCTACCACCCCATCCATGCCGAGCGGCAGGTCATCAAGGGTATCAACCTCAACGCCCGCAAGGGCGAAGTGGTCGGCATTGCCGGGCTCATGGGCGCCGGCCGGACCGAGTTTGCCATGAGCCTGTTCGGCCGGTCTTATGGCCGCCGCATCACCGGCGAGGTGTTCCTTAACGGCAAGCCGATCGATGTCTCTTCGGTGAGCAAGGCGGTGGAACACGGCATCGCTTACGTTACCGAGGACCGCAAGACCTACGGTCTCAACTTGATCGACCATATCAAGCACAACATCACGCTGGCCAACCTGCCCGGCGTCTCGCGCCATGGCGTGATCGACGATTTGCGCGAGCTTTCGGTCGCCAATGACTATCGCGGCAGGACCAATATCCGCGCCTCGAGCGTCTACCAGATGACCGGCAACCTTTCTGGCGGCAATCAGCAGAAGGTGGTGCTGTCGAAATGGCTGTTCGCCAATCCGGAAGTGCTGATCCTCGACGAGCCGACGCGCGGTATCGACGTCGGGGCCAAGTATGAAATCTATACGATCATCGCGCGTCTCGCCTCCGAGGGTAAGGCAATCATCGTCATCTCGTCGGAAATGCCCGAACTGCTCGGCATCACCGACCGCATCTACGTCATGAACGAAGGACGCATCGTCGGCGAAATGGCGGCAAGCGACGCCAGCCAGGAAAAGATAATGCGCGCCATCGTCCGCGGAGAAGGAAAAGCATCATGAGCACCGAAAGCGCTCCCGGGCCGCAAACCGGCGTTGCCCAGGACCTACAACAGGGACCTCGCATTGCCGTCTCGGCGCTGGTCACCAACCTGCGCGAATACGGGTTGGTGCTGGCGTTGATCGCAATCATGGTGTTCTTCCAGTTCACCACGTCCGGAACGCTGTTCAAGCCGGTGAACCTCAGCAATCTGGTTCAGCAGAACAGCTTCATCATCGTGATGGCGCTGGGCATGCTTCTGGTGATCGTTTCGGGCCATATCGATCTCAGCGTCGGCTCCGTCGCCGGCTTCATCGGTGCGCTGGCGGCGATGATGATGGTCATCTGGCCGCTTGGCCCGTTGAGCAATCCGCTGGTGGTGTCGATCATCTGCCTGATCGTGGGTGGCGCAATCGGCGCGGCACAAGGCTACTGGATTGCCTATCACCGAATACCGAGCTTCATCGTCACACTGGCGGGCATGCTGATCTTCCGCGGCATCTGCCAGGCGCTGCTGGGTGGCGGGTCTTCGGTGGGGCCGCTCCCCGTCGGCTTCAAGGCGCTCAGTTCAGGCTTCATTCCGGACCTGATCGGCCCATTGACGCTGATACCGCCAACCGTGAACGCCGCCGGCAAAACCATTGTCGGCAGCGGCCTGACGCTGCACCTGACGACGATCGTGATCGGCCTCGTCGCCGTGCTCGCCTATGCCTATTTCGGGCTCAGGGCACGGCGCACCCGCGAGAAGCATGGCTACGAAGCCGAGCCCTTCTCGCTGTTCGTCGTCAAGACCCTGGTGATCAGCGCGCTGGCGCTGTTTCTCGTCTACCAATTCGCCACCTACAGGGGCCTTCCCATCGTTCTCATGGTGATGGGCGTGCTGATCGCGTTATTCGTCTTCGTTACCAAACGCATGACGATCGGCCGTCGCATCTATGCGATGGGCGGCAATGCCAAGGCAGCGCAGCTATCGGGCATCAAGACCGAACGGCTGACGTTGATGGTGTTCATCAATATGGGTGTGCTGTCGGCACTCGGCGGCCTGATCATCGCTGCGCGCCTGGGGCAGGCTGTGCCGGCGGCCGGCCTCGGCAGCGAGCTTGACGTCATCGCCGCGGTGTTCATCGGTGGCGCTTCGGCGATGGGCGGCGTCGGCCAGGTCATCGGCGCGGTGGTCGGCGGTTTCATTATGGGCGTCATGAACAACGGCATGTCGATCATGGGCGTCAATGTCGACTGGCAGCAGGTGGTGAAAGGCCTGGTGCTGCTCGGCGCCGTCGTCTTCGACGTCTACAACAAGAACAAGGCTTGAGAGGCAACCAGGAGGCATACGGGTCACATCGCGGCGCTGCCGGGCGGCGCAAAAAAGTCCCCCGAGGGACCTGATCCGCGAGCGCAATCCGGACGAAGAATTTCAACCGAGGCGCGGACAGGGTCCGGGCCGCGCAGGGTAGGGTTTGCCGAGAAAGGCAGGCCAGCCCGCAATTCAGAGAGGGTTACCATGCTGATCTCACAGATCCTCGACGACGCCGAGACGATCCGCGTCGTTGCCCGCAACGGCGGCAAGACCCGCGTCATCAACGGCGCCCGCAGCGTCTATTCGCTGGCGATGGAGGCCGCGCGCACCGGCAGCGGGCTTGTCGCCCTGATCGAGCGCAAGGGCTTCGGCGAAACCGTCGATCTCGACGCAGCCTACAAGAAGGGGCGGCTGCTGTCGCCGATCAACCATCCCGATCCGGCGCATCTCCATCTCACCGGCACCGGGCTGACGCACCTCGGCTCCGCCGCGACCCGCGATTCCATGCACAAGAAGCTCAGCACGGACGGCGAGCAACAGCTGACCGATTCCATGAAGATGTTCCGCATGGGGCTTGAGGGCGGCAAGCCGGCGAAGGGCCAGACCGGCGTGCAGCCGGAATGGTTCTACAAGGGCAATGGCACCATGGCAGTGGCGCCCGGGGCGCCGCTTATGTCGCCGGCCTTCGCCCAGGATGCCGGCGAGGAGCCGGAAATCGCCGGTATCTATGTGATCGGCGACGACGGCGCCCCGTTCCGCGTCGGCTTCACGCTGTCGAACGAGTTTTCCGACCACGTCACCGAGCGCGTGAACTATCTCTTCCTTGCCCATTCCAAGCTGCGCAACGCTTCGTTCGGGCCGGAAATCCTGATCGGCGATCTGCCCTCCGATATCCGCGGCGCTTCACGCATCCTGCGCGACGGCAAGCTGCTTTGGGAAAAGCCGTTCCTGTCGGGCGAGGCGAACATGTCGCACACCATTGGCAATCTCGAGCATCACCACTTCAAATACTCGGCGTTCCGCCAGCCGGGCGACGTGCATGTACACATGTTCGGCACGGCGACGCTGTCCTTCGCCGACGGCATCAGGACCGAGGCCGGTGACGTATTCGAGATCGAGGCGCAGGATTTCGGCCTGCCTCTGCGCAACCCGCTCGAAATCGAGCAGCCGGTGAAGGTCGCCGTGAAGGCATTGTAAACTGGTGACAGAATTCAGGGGCGAAAAATGAACGGCCTGCGGATTGGCACCGTGTTCGTAGGTTTAGTCCTGTTCCTCGCCTATTTCTCCCCAGCGGCTTACAGCGCCGGACAATGCAGCGCAAAATCCTATCGCGAAGCCCGGATGTCGATGACTAACCGGCTTCTGGCCACCGGCTATTCGAAATCGCAAGTGAGCTTTCTGATGCGCAACGCGGATCGCATGACGTCCGCACTCCGCGCTGACAGACTGAACGACAATGGCAGGGCCTGCGGTATCGACTCCGCCAGAGCCCATGTGCTGGGATGTCTCGGCAAGCAATTCTTCCCCTTGCAGTCCAGCTCAAGCGCCTCACTTGACGACGAGAAGCAAACCAGAGGATTTTGGGGGAAGAAGCGACTGGCAGTGCGAGAACTGCTCTTTATCGGTCAGTTTCATGGCTGCCTTGGCGCCGCGAAAGAATATCTGTTTCGCGGCTGACGGCTTGCGAACAAGATCAGCGCGCGGCGCGGAAATGCTTGGACAGTTTCAGGCCCTGCGCCTGATAGTTCGAGCCGAGGTCTGTGCCGTAGAGCGCTTGCGGCCGTTTCAGCATGTGCTCGTAGACCAACCGTCCGACGATCTGGCCGTGGTCGAGGATGAACGGCACTTCGTGGCTACGCACCTCGAGCACCGCCCGGCTGCCGGTGCCGCCCGACGCCGAATGGCCGAAACCCGGGTCGAAGAAACCGGCATAATGGACGCGGAACTCGCCGACCAGCGGATCGAAGGGCGTCATTTCGGCGGCGTAGAGCGGCGGCACATGCACCGCCTCGCGCGACACCAGAATATAGAATTCGTCCGGATCGAGCACCAGTTCGCCGGCGCCGCTCTTGTAGAGCGGCTCCCAGAAATCGACGACATCCTGCGCGGCGCGCTTGTCGACGTCGACCAGGCCGGTGTGGTGCTTGCCGCGATAGCCGACCAGCCCATCCTTGTCGCCGTCGAGGTCGATCGACAGCGCGATGCCGCCGCCTGAGATGTTGGGCGGTTCGGTGGCGACCAGCATCTCGGCGCGGTGCAGTTCGTGCAGCTCGCTTTCCGACAAGAGCGCATTGCCAGTGCGGAACCTGATCTGCGACAGCCGCGAGCCTGTCCGCACCACAATCGGGAAGGTGCGCGGGCTGACCTCCAGATAGAGCGGGCCTTCATAGCCGGCGGCGATCTTGTCGAACTCGTGGCCACGGTCGGTCATCACCCGGGTAAAGATATCGAGCCGCCCGGTCGAGCTCTTCGGGTTGGCCGAAGCCGAAATATGCGCGGGCAGCGCCAGGCTTTCGAGCAGCGGCACGATGTAGACGCAGCCGGTTTCCAGCACAGCACCTTCGGCGAGGTTAATCTCGTGCAGCTTCAGCCGGTCGAGCTTGTCGACAACTCTGTGGTCCGGGCCGGGCAAGAAGGAAGCACGCACCCGCCAGGCCTTGTCGCCGAGCCTGAGGTCGAGGCTGGCCGGCTGGATCTGATCGGCATCGAGCGTGCGCGTCGATTTCAGCGCGCCCGTCTGGAACAGCGCGGAAATATCCTGATCGGGAAGAATGCCTGTCTGCCGCAAGGGTCTGGCTCCGTTCGAACGCCGGGCGAGGTCTTGTTCTGTCGCAGGTCCGACCGTGGACGCCTTTGGCACCTGCTTGGTACAACCCTCTTAATCATGCCGGCAATTGACGCAAGCGTGGCGCGGGTCTAAAGCTCGTTATCCCGTGGTGATTTGGCCGGTCGGCTTGCAGCCACGTTAAACAAGTCGCTAAAGGACCGTCGGGCCGCAAGGCCATATGGACCGGTTGCGACTTTCGCGACCGGTTTTTTGTTGTTTGGACCAATTTTGGTGTTTGGATAGAATGATGACCAAGAAGCGCGACTGGAAGCCTCAGACCGCACTCGTGCATGCCGGGACGCTGCGTTCTGGCTTCGGCGAGACCTCCGAGGCGATGTATCTCACCCAAGGCTATGTCTACGAGACGGCGCAAGCGGCGGAAGCCCGCTTCAAGGGCGAGGAGCCGGGCTTCATCTATTCGCGTTATGCCAATCCGACCGTGGACATGTTTGAAAAACGCATGTGCGCGCTGGAAGGAGCCGAGGACGCGCGCGCCACTGCATCCGGCATGGCGGCGGTGACGGCAGCATTGCTGTGCAGCGCCAAGGCTGGCGACCATATCGTGGCGGCGCGCGCACTGTTCGGCTCCTGCCGCTGGGTGATCGAGACGCTGGCGCCGAAATATGGCATCGAGGCAACGCTGGTCGACGGCACAGACATCGCCAATTGGCAAAAAGCGGTCAAGCCGAACACCAAACTGTTCTTCCTGGAAAGCCCGACCAATCCGACGCTGGAAGTGGTCGACATCGCCGCCGTCGCCGCACTTGCCAACTCGATTGGCGCCAGGCTGATCGTCGACAATGTCTTCGCCACGCCCTTGCAGCAGAAACCCCTGCAGCTCGGCGCCCACATCGTCGTCTACTCCGCGACCAAGCATATTGATGGCCAGGGGCGCTGTCTTGGCGGCATCGTCCTGTCGGACAAGAAATGGATCGACGAGAACCTGCATGACTATTTCCGTCACACCGGCCCGAGCCTCTCGCCCTTCAATGCCTGGACGCTGCTGAAAGGCCTGGAGACGCTGCCGCTGCGCGTACGCCAGCAGACGGAAAGTGCCGGCCGCATCGCGGATTTCCTCGCCGAGCGCCCGCAAATCGCCCGCGTCATCTATCCCGGCCGCGCCGACCACCCGCAAGCGGCCGTGGTCAAGAAGCAGATGTCGGGCGGCTCGACGCTGATCTGCCTGGATGTGAAGGGCGGCAAGCAGGCGGCCTTTGCCTTCCAGAACGCACTCGACGTCGTGCTGATTTCCAACAATCTCGGCGACGCCAAGAGCCTGATCACCCATCCGGCGACGACGACGCACAAGAACTTGACCGATGAGGCCCGCGCCGAGCTCGGCATCGGACCGGGCACGCTCAGGCTGTCAGTCGGCCTTGAGGACACCGACGATCTGCTCGAAGACATCGAGCAGGCGCTGAGAGCTGCCGGATAAGGGCTGGCCGAACAGAGGCGAGCGGGGACGCGCCGATCAGGCGCCGGACGGGGTCTCCTCCAGCTCCGCGACGGCCTTGGTCTGGATAGTCATCACATTGCCTCGCCAATCGACGGCGCCGCTCAGCCATCCGCGCGCCCATATCGCCGGCAGCATGCAGTCGCGAACCATCATCGCCGGGATGGTGCGCAGCGACAGGTGCCACCCCTTGGCCGAGGCCAAGGCGCATTCCGGCAGGTAGGCCGCGGCCAGCACGGCGGTGGCGGTGGCCGGCAGGCTGACGCCGGCATCAGCCGCGGCAACCAGCGCAAGCACCAGCGGCGGCGCCGCGCCGATCAGGATCTCGGGGGCAAAGAACAGTGCAAAGGTGACGCGGCGCAGCCGCGCCCAGCGCGCCTGCCGCGACCAGATCTCGCCAAGCGTGCGCCGGCCGAGCGGCTGTTCGAATGGCGAGGCGACAAGATTGACCCGCAGTCCGAGTCGGTTGACGAGCTTGGTCGCGGCGGCGTCCTCGGCGATCTCGGCGGCAAGCGCGCGGATGCCGCCATTGGCGTCGAGCATCGGCTTGTTCCACAACATGCTCTTGCCCTGGGCGAAGCCGAGGCCGAGCGCCTCTCCAGCGTACTGCCAGCGTGCCTGCAGCGTGTTGAGAAAGGCGCATTCGACCTCCCCCCAGAAACCGTCCGGCCGCGAGCCGATCGGCGTCGAGCAGACGAGGCCGGTGTCGTGCCGCCAGGCCGCCAGCAGCTGCTGGACGTAATCGCTCGGCATAAGCACGTTGGAATCGGCAAGGATGACCCAGCGATAATGCGCCGCCTCCCAACCCTTCACGCAATTGTTGAGTTTTGGATTGCCGCTGATGCGGTCGTCACCGACTAGAAGACGGGCGCGAATAGCTGGAAAGCGCGCCATTGCGGCGTTGATCGGCTTGACTACCGGGTCGTCGGCATGGGCGACGCAGAAGATGAGTTCGTAGCGCGGCCAGTCGAGGGAGAAGGCGCGCTCCAGCGTCTCTTCGGCAAACGGCTCGACGCCGCGCGCCGGGATGACGATCGATACCGGCGGCGCGTTGGCCGCGGGCGGTGCAATCTTGGCTGGTCGCTTCAGCTTCAGCGAGGCTAACAGGATGCTGGCGAGATTTGAAAGAAGGAGGGCTATGGAAAGGAGAGCGGCTGCGAATGTCGGTTCCATCGAGATCTGGTCACTCCAGAAATGCCGGCCGCATGACGGCCGTTTTCAACAATTCGACAAAACGCTGAGTCGCCCGGCACAAGCCTGCACACCATCATTGTCATGTGTCACTCAAATGACATTGTTTTTCGGCACCTGCGCTTGAGATCGGGCAAGAAGATGCCGCGCATCGTTGACCAAACTGCGCTGAGCATCGAAAGTTCCATCTACATTGCTTTGGAGCAGTTTATGTACAGCGCCGTCACCCGCAACATCGAAGTGCAGGTCAGGCCGTTCTATCTGGAGGATCACTCCGACCCGCCGCAAAACCGCTATGTCTGGGGCTACCAGGTGACCATCGACAATCAGTCGGACGAGTTCGTGCAGCTTCTGTCACGCTACTGGCACATTACCGATGGCACCGGCAAGGTCGAGGAAGTGCGCGGCCCCGGGGTCGTCGGCGAGCAACCCGGACTCAACCCCGGCGACAGCTATCAGTATACGTCTGGATGCCCGCTCTCGACCCCGTCCGGCATCATGGTCGGGCACTACACAATGCGCAACAAGCGGGGCGAGACGTTCGACGTCGCCATCCCCGCCTTCTCGCTCGATTTGCCGGGCACGCGGCGCACCGTCAATTGACGTTCACTTGGATTCCTCTCCCCGCCTTGCGGGGCGAGGGAATCCAAGTTCTGCGAAGGCAGCCGCACTGACGCTCGTTATTGAGCCGCTGCAAATTCCGCCGGATCGAAGTCATATTGTTTCGAGCAGAATTCGCAGGCCACGTGAATGCTGCCATCCTCGGTGCTGTCCCTGATCTCCTCGGCGGAGAAGCCTTCGAGGATGCCGCGGATCTTCTCCCTCGAGCATGAGCACTGGTCGGCGACCGGCACCCCGCCGAAGACGCGGACGCCATGCTCGTGGAAAAGCCGGTAAAGCAGCCGTTCGGCGCCGATCGTCGGATCGATCAGCTCGGTCGGTTCAATAGTACCAAGCAGCGCCAGCAACTCCTGCCAGGAATTGTCGGTCGGGTCGTGGATTTCCTCACGCGGATCGCCGTCGCCACCGGGAAGGTCGGGTACGCGCATGCGCTCCGCCGACTGCGGCAGGAACTGTGCCAGCAGGCCACCGGCCCGCCATTGCTCGCGGGCACCGCCGACGCCGGGCGTCAGAAGCTTGGCAACCGAAAGCCGGAGGTCGGTCGGAATCTGCTCCGACTGGCGGAAATAGGTGCGTGCGGCATCTTCCAGCGTGACGCCGTCGAGCTGGACGATGCCCTGGTAGCGTTGCGTGTGGGCGCCCTGGTCGATGGTCAGCGCCAGGACACCGCTGCCGAGCAGCGTCTGCGGTGACGTCTCACCGGCAGAAGTCAAAGCCTGCAGCCGGTCGGCATCGAAGCGGGCATAAGCGCGCAGCGCGTGCGGCGTGGAGAAATCCGCGACCAGCATGTCGACCGGCCCGTCGGTACGGGTCTGCAGAATGAACTTGCCCTCGAACTTCAGCGAAGTTCCGAGCAATACCGTCAGCACACAGGCTTCGGCCAGGAGCCGGGCGACCGGCTCTGGATAGTCGTGGCGGCTGAGAATAGCGTCGAGCATCGACCCGAGCTGGACGGTGCGGCCGCGCACGTCGAGCGGGCCGACCTCGAACGGCACGACATGGTCGTCGCCAGCGTAGCCGAATTCGCCGAGCTTGGGTTTATGTTCAGCCAATTGATGAGTTTCCAACATGACAAAGCTCCGGGGCGCGGCGATGCCGCCCTCCGGGGCGCATGCGACGAGACGCGCTCGATTTGCGTGATGCGCCTGAGATAGGCACCACCCACTCCCGGATCAAGGCGGCCCGGATCAACGCGGCGCAGATCAGGCCAGCCCGGATCAAGGCGGCCCTTATCAAGCGCCCAGGCACCAGGCCAAGACCGCCTTCTGGGCATGGAGCCGGTTCTCGGCCTCATCGAACACCACAGAATGCGGTCCGTCGATGACCTCGTCGGTAACCTCTTCACCGCGATGCGCCGGCAGACAGTGCATGAACAGCGCGTCCGGCTTGGCTTTCGCCATCAGTGCCGCATTGACCTGATACGGCAGGAAGACATTGTGGCCGCGGGCACGGTGCTCCTGGCCCATCGACACCCAGCAGTCGGTGACGATGCAATCGGCCTCGTGAACGGCCTCCTCGGGCGAACGGGTGAATTTCAGCTTGCCGCCATTGGCTTTCGACCAGTCGACATGCTTCTGGGCCGGTTCGCTGCCCTCGGGCACGGCGACGTTCAGCTTGAAATGGAAGCGCGCAGATGCCTCCAGCAGCGAATGCAGCACGTTGTTGCCGTCGCCGGTCCAGGCGATCGTCTTGCCGGCCACCGGACCGCGGTGCTCTTCGAAGGTCATGATGTCGGCCATCAGCTGGCAGGGATGGGTCTCGTCGGTCAGCCCGTTGATGACGGGGACCGTAGCGTTTTCCGTCAGTTCCAGCAGCCGGTCATGCGAGGTGGTGCGGATCATGATGGCATCGACATAGCGCGACAGCACCTTGGCCGTGTCGGCAATGGTCTCGGAGCGGCCAAGCTGCATCTCGGTGCCGGTCAGCATGATCGTCTCGCCACCCAACTGCCGCATGCCGACGTCGAACGACACGCGCGTGCGCGTCGACGGCTTGTCGAAGATCATCGCCAGCACCTTGCCTTCGAGCGGCTTGCTGCGTTCGCCGGCCTTGAGCCTTGCCTTTCGCACAGCTGCGTCGTCGAGCATGAAGCGCAGATCGCCTTCAGAAACGGCGGAAAGATCGGTGAAATGGCGAAGGGACATCAGGAATTCCAGGATTACTTCGCAGCGGCAGCGACGATGGCATCCGCCAGGCTCTTGGCGCCGGCACGAATGCGCTCGAGCGCTTCGTGGATCTCGGCGTCGGTGACGGTGAGAGGCGGCAGCAGGCGGATAACGTTGTCGCCGGCCGGAACCGTCAAGAGATGCTGGTCACGCAGTGCCACCGTGACTTTGGTGTTGGGCATCGCGCATTTAAGCCCGAGCATCAGGCCGGTGCCCCTGATGCTTTCGATAACATCCGGAAATTCGTCGGCGACACCGGCAAGCCCCTGCTTCAACAGCAGTGCCTTGCGCCGGACGTCCTCGAGAAAGCCGTCCTCCAGCACCACATCGAGCACGGCGTTGCCGACCGCCATCGCCAGCGGATTGCCGCCGAAGGTGGTGCCGTGCACGCCGGCGGTCATGCCGACCGCCGCCTCGTCGGTGGCGAGGCAGGCACCCATCGGGAAGCCGCCGCCGATGCCCTTGGCCACCGCCATGAGGTCGGGGGTGACACCCGCCCACTCATGCGCGAACAGCTTTCCGGTGCGGCCGACGCCGCATTGGACCTCGTCGAAAATCAGGAGCAGCCCGTGCTGATCGCAGAGCTGCCTGAGGCGCTTCAGCGATTGCGTCGGCACTTGCCTGATGCCGCCCTCGCCCTGCACCGGCTCGATCAGGATCGCCGCGGTCTCAGGCGTGATCGCCTTTTCGGCGGCATCCATATCGTCGAAACCGACCTGGTCGAACCCGTCGACCTTGGGGCCGAAACCTTCCAGATACTTGTACTGGCCGCCGGCGGCGATGGTCGCCAGGGTGCGGCCGTGGAAAGCGCCTTCGAAGGTGATTGTGCGGTAGCGCTCGGGATGGCCGTGGACGAAGTGGTAGCGCCGCGCCGTCTTGATGGCGCATTCGAGCGCCTCTGCGCCGGAATTGGTGAAGAACACCTTGTCGGCGAAGCTGGCATCGGCCAGCCGCTCGCCGAGCCGGCTCTGTCCCGGAATCTCGTACAGATTGGAGACGTGCCAGAGCTTGGCGGCCTGCTCGGTAAGGGCCGCGACCAGATGCGGATGGCTGTAGCCCAACGAATTCACAGCGATGCCGCCGGCGAAATCGAGATATCGCTCGCCGTTGTCGGTGACCAGCCAGGTGCCTTCACCGTGGTCGAAAGCCAGGGGTGCGCGAACAAAGGTCTCGAAAAGCGCCGAACCGCTCATTATATGCGTCTCCGGAACCGGAAAAATCAAAAAGCCGCCAAAGCGGCGGCCCTTGTGGCTTATCGTGTTTTTCGGCCGTGAAGTCAACGAAAAGGTCGCGCAAGGACGTGCGGCAAGCCCTCCAGCATAACGCCGGCTCATAAGTGACCGGGCAAGTTGGGGAAAACCGAAAAAACCGATTCGTGTTGGCCTTGGGACTCTTGTCACCGAGTCAGCGCATAAGGTAATTGTAGTAGAGAAATAACTAGATTTCGTGCGGCGGACCTAATCACCCGATATATGTGGTGTCTGCCCGGCAGAAGCCGGGTCGGGAATGGATTCCGATTGCCGCATGTTTCAGCAGGAGCGCGGTCTCATGAACTGGACTGACGAGCGAGTCGAACTTCTCAGAAAATTGTGGTCGGAGGGCCTCAGCGCCAGCCAGATCGCCGCACAGCTTGGCGGGGTCAGCCGCAATGCGGTCATCGGCAAAGTGCACCGGCTGAAACTGTCCGGTCGCGGACGCACGACCGCCTCACCGGCACGCCAGAAGAAGACGGTACAGGGATCGACGATCCAGAAATCGGTGTCGCGGGCAGCAAGCGCCACCCGCCATGCCACGACGTCGATGTCGATCGGTGCGACCGCGCTCAAGGCGCAGTTCGATGCCGAACCGGTGGCGCGCCACTATATCCGCCCGGTCGAGAACGTCGTCGTGCCGATCTCGCGGCATCTGCAACTTGTCGAGCTCAACGAGCGCACCTGCAAATGGCCGAACGGCGATCCGCTTTCGGAAGACTTTCATTTCTGCGGCAACGACGCCGCCGAAACCGGGCCCTACTGCAAGTACCACGCCCGCGTGGCGTTCCAGCCGGCATCGGAGCGGCGGCGGAGCAGATAGTTAGGGGAGTTAGGGAGTAGGGCAGTACGGCAGTATGTGGTGAATTGCGGAGAAGCGTGCTCGGAAGCGATATCCTACTGCCCTACTGCCCTACTGCCCTACTGCCCTACTGCCCTACTGCCCTACTGCCCTACTGCCCTACTGCCCTACCCTTCATAGCCACCCATTCTTGCGAAACCGCCAGTAAAGAAACGTGCAGATCAGGGCAATCGCCGCCAGGACGGCCGGGTAGCCATATTCCATCCTCAGTTCCGGCATGTCGCT
The DNA here is from genome assembly GCF_055811495.1 of Mesorhizobium sp. WSM4830. Lineage (NCBI taxonomy): Bacteria > Pseudomonadati > Pseudomonadota > Alphaproteobacteria > Hyphomicrobiales > Phyllobacteriaceae > Mesorhizobium > Mesorhizobium sp. WSM4830. The sequence goes on from NZ_JBVVQI010000007.1 coordinate 134,899, forward strand.
GAAATTCATGCCGTAAATGCCCGCGAACGCCGTGGGCACCGCCAAGATGGCGGCCCATGAGGCAAGCTTCTTGGAGATCGCCGTCTCCTGGCTTTGACCGACCAGAAGGCTCGCCTCGAAGGCGAAGGCGAGAACCTCACGCAGGCTGTCGATCTTTTCCTGGACAGTGCGGATGTGGTCGGTGACGTCGCGAAACAGCGGGTGCATGGCTGTGTGGATTTGCGGCAGATCGGCGCTGGTCAGCCGCCGGCAGACCTCCACCAGCGGCAGGGCCGCATTACGCAGGCGCAAGAGATCGCGGCGCAGCATATAAAGCCGTTCGATATCGGAGCCGGTCATCGGTTTCAGCAGAACCTTGTCCTCGATCGCCTCGACCTCGTTTTCGATCTGCTCGAGCACCGGCATGTAATTGTCGACGATGAAATCGAGAATGGCGTAGAGGACGAAATCCTCGCCCTTGGCAAGGGAATGCGGGCAGCTTTCCCAGTGCTGGCGAACGGCTGCGTAGGAGGTCGACGGGCCATGCCTGACGCTGACGATATAGCCGGCGCCGACGAACAGATGCGTCTCGCCGAAGGTGACACGGCTGTCGATCAGCTGCGCCGTGCGGGCAACGATGAACAGGGCATCCCCATATTGCTCGATCTTCGGTCGCTGGTGCGGATGCTCGGCGTCCTCGATCGCCAACTCATGCAGATGGAATTGCGCCTGGACGCGCAGCAACAAATTGCGGTCGGGCTCCAGCAGTCCGATCCAGACCACGTGGCCCGGCTTCCCGGCCCATTCGCCGGCTTCCTCGATCGGAATGTCGGCGATGCGCCGCCCAGCCGTATAGACGCCGCAAGCGATTATGCCCGACATCGGCGGCGCAGGAGCAAACTCGCGGACATATTCCATCGCAGCCTCCTGAAGGCGGGGCCTTCATCGCGGAACTGAGAAGTCGGCGCGTCGAAAGCTTAGCGCAATTTTCTGTCAGGTGGCGAATCCGAAATTCGCATCGGTGTCGGGAGAACTCACTTCGCCGGTGGCGTTGCAGGAAGAATAATCTTGTCCGTCTTGTCGCCCTTTGGACGATCGGCCGGCATCTGATCGCCGGTGACGATATAGTAGATCGTCTCGGCGATGTTGGTGGCGTGGTCGCCGATGCGCTCGATGTTCTTGGCGCAAAACAGGAGATGTGTGCAGGGCGTGATGTTGCGTGGGTCTTCCATCATGTAGGTCAGCAACTCGCGAAACAGCGAGGTGTACATGGCATCGATCTGGTCGTCGCGGTCGCGTACGAAACTGATTTTTTCCACCGACCGCGATGCGTAGACGTCGAGTACTTCCTTGAGCTGGGTCAGTGCCAGATTGGCCAAAGCCTCGAGGCCGCGGAACAGGCTGTTCGGCTGGCGCCCGTCTGCGACGGCAACCACCCGCTTGGCGACGTTCTTGCCGAGGTCGCCTACCCGTTCGAGGTCCGCCGAGATGCGGATCGCGCCGACGATCTCGCGCAGATCCGTCGCCATCGGCTGGCGCTTGGCGATGATGATGATCGCCTTGTCGTCGATCTCGCGCTGTCCCTCATCCAGAACCAGGTCGTCTCGAATGACTTTCTGGGCAAGCCCCGGATCCGCATTGACCAGCGCCGCGACTGCCTGCTCGACCATGCGCTCGGCATGCCCGCCCATCGCCGCGATGCGCTTCGACAGATATTTCAGCTCCTCGTCATAGGCGCTGACGATATGCACGGACTGCATGGACGAAATGCCTTCCCGGGATCTTGTGGTTGAGTCGTTCCCTCGAATCCCCGCTGATACGCTAGCCGGATGACAGAAAAAAGAAACGGCCCATTATGTGGTAGAGATAGTACCGCGTCAGCGAGCCGGCAAATGGACCGTGAACGCCGCACCCTTGCCGAGCTCCGACCTGATGGAGAGCCTGGCGTTGTGGCGCGTCAGGATATGCTTGACGATGGACAGGCCAAGGCCGGTGCCCTTTTGGCTCCGGCTGTTCTCGACGTCGACGCGGTAGAACCGCTCGGTGATGCGCGGGATGTGTTCTTCGGGGATGCCGGGGCCGAAATCCCTGATGGTGACGTCGATGCCCGGTTCGGGATCGCTGTCGCTGAGTATGATCGACACCACGACGCGTCCGCCCGACTGACCATATTTGCAGGCGTTTTCCAGCAGGTTTTCGAAGACCTGGAAAAGCTCGTCCCGATCGCCGGGCACGTCGAGCGGCCCTTCCGCGAAATCACGCTCGATGACGACGCCGTTTTCCTTTGCGAGCGGCCCAAGCGAATCGATGACGCTGTCGATGGCCTGGCGCAGGTCGACCTCGGTTCCCGGCTTGAGATAGGGCTTCATCTCCAGGCGCGACAGCGACAGAAGGTCGTCGATGAGGCGCGCCATGCGGCTGGTCTGGTTCTGCATGATCTGCAGGAACTGCTCGCGCGCCTCGGGGTCGTTGCGGGCCGGCCCGCGCAGCGTCTCGATGAAGCCGGCGATCGAGGCGAGAGGCGTGCGCAGCTCGTGGCTGGCATTGGCAATGAAGTCGGCACGCATTCTGTCGATCCGGCGCGCCTCACTCTGGTCCTTGAACACCAGCACGTAGAGATCCGTGGCATGGCCGACTGAAGACGCGCTCACCCGATAGGCTCGTTCGACCGGCAGCTTTTCTATGTAGTCGACGCTGTCCGAAGCGACGTTGCCTGCCAAGATACTATCCAGCAAGGCCTGCATTTCCGGCGCGCGGAATTTCAGCGACAGCGACATACCGGGGGCAATCCCGCCAAAGGCGGCAAAGGCGGCGGCGTTGGCATGGACGATGGCGGCGGAGCGATCGAAAATGATCAACGGATCGGCAACCGCCGCCGCGAGATATTCGCCGGAAAGCCGCTGCAGGCCGCTCGCCTCGATGGCCGCGGCATTTTCGGTCGATTGACGCGCGACGCCGGCCGGCAGCATCGCAGCGGCAACCAGCAACGCGCCTGCCAGCAGCACCACATAGCCGGACATGCCGGCAAAACCATAGACCATCAGAACCGCAACGAGGCCGGCCGCCAGCAGCCAGCGGCTGTTCCACAGCCGCATGGCGACACATTGCGCCCTGCCTTTCCGCTTTGTGCCGATGTCGGCCATTTGCGCTCCGTCTGCGGCCAACTTCAAGAACTTCCTGCTGGACCGGCGCTAGAGCACAGTGCGTTCAATTGGACGCACAAAGGACGCTCTACCACTTTATCTGCTGCATTGTTCTTTCCGAAAATCGATTCCGATTTCCGGGCCGATGCAGTAAGGCTCCCAATAGCATGAGTCCGGAAGCTGGAAAGGTTCGCCTCGATGAAAAACACCAAGGAAAGTCCGGCCATACCTTCATCGGGTCCGCTGAAGATCATCATCGACGGCAAGGAGCGGGAGTTCGACATCGAGGCCCCGACGCTTCCCGACTGGGTCGAGGACCGCAAGCTGACCGCCGGCGGCTATCCCTACGACAAGAAGATGAAAAGCGGGGAGTATGACGAGAAGCTTGAGAAGCTGCAGATCGAGCTGGTCAAGGCGCAGGCGTGGCTGCAGTCGACAGGCAAGCGGGTAATGTCGCTGTTCGAGGGCCGCGACGCCGCCGGCAAGGGCGGCACGATCTTCGTTTTGCGCCAGTATCTGAACCCTCGCACGGCGCGCAACGTGGCGCTGACCAAGCCAACACCCACCGAGCTTGGACAATGGTACTTCCAGCGCTACGTCGACCACTTCCCGACGTCGGGCGAATTCGTCACTTTCGACCGCTCCTGGTATAACCGCGCCGGCGTTGAACCGGTGATGGGATTCTGCACGCCCGAGCAGCACGAGCAATTTCTGGACGAGGTTCCGCATTTCGAGCGGATGATCCGCAACGAGGGCATACATTTCTTCAAATTCTGGCTGAACATCGGCCGGGAAACGCAGCTCGAGCGATTCCATGACCGCCGCTGGAGCCCGCTGAAGAGCTGGAAGTTTTCGCCAATCGACATCGCCGGCATCACCAAATGGGACGAATACACCAAAGCGCGCGACCTGATGGTCGAGCGCACGCACAAGGAGTTCGCGCCCTGGATCATTGTGCGGGCGAACGACAAACGGCGCGCGCGGCTGGCCGTCATGCAGCGCATTCTCCTTTCGCTTCCCTATGACGGCCGCGACCTCGACGTCATCGGCAAGGAGGACAGGAAGATCATCGGCGAAGGGCCGACTTTCCTCGAAAAATAAGCTCACCTCATCGATACGCGGCTCTCATGCCGCCAGCCGGGCAATCCGCTGCAGTCGCTTCAGCGTTGTGTCGTCCTGCAGCGCCTGCTGGAAAAGCGAGATCTCCTGGTCGATGCGGTCGCAGAGCGCGCCGGTGTCGCCCCTAAGCAGGTCGCGCGTCTGCAGCAGCGCCGCGACAGGCTTCTTGGCGAGTTGCCTGGCTCTTGCCAACGTGGCTTCCTCGACGCTGCCGTCCGTCACGATCTCGCCGACAAGGCCCAGTGCCCTGGCATCTTCGGCGGCGAGCGTGTCGCCCAGGCAGAAGAAGCGGAACGCCCCGGCATAGCCGAGCTTCTGCGGCGCCAGAATACTGGTCGCCGCGTCCGGCACCAGGCCGAAATCGACGAACGGCACCCGAAACGTGCTCTTGCTCGAGGCGATCACCATGTCGCAGTGGAACAGGATGGTGCAGCCGACGCCGACGGCGTCGCCGTCGACACAGGCAAGGACCGGTTTCGGGAACGTCGCCAGCGTGCGGAACATATCGGTGACGGCGTCGATCAGTCGCCGATGTTTGGTGGCGTCGAGAAATTCGGAGAAATCGGCACCGAGGCAGAAGCACCCGGCCAGGCCGCGCAGGACCACAACGCGGACGTCGTCGTCGATGGCGGCTTCATGGAATGTCCTGGCCAGGCTTTCGTAGGCCCGCCTGTCCAGCACCGGGCGGCCGTCACCCGACGATACCGTGACGATCAGCCTGTGATTGCGGAATTCTGCTTTTGAGTGAACGTTCATGGCCTCTCTCCAATCTCACGAGGCGCGTCTCTGTCCGAGCATGTCCGGGTATCCTCTGGCCAGCACCGGCGCAAAGTGGTTGCGGCGCGAACGCACCACGTCGAGCGTGTGCTCGTTGAAGGTGAGCAGTGTGGCGACCACCTGCTGGTTGCCATAGGTACGCTGGTAACCGAGCGGTGTTGCCAGGAAATGCAGCTGCAGAGCGCGAAGCACCCACATCGGCTCGAATTCGATGATCACCTGGTTGACGTTGCGCTTCAGGCCCCACTCGACGAAGCCAGCGATCAGCTCCGTGCCCACCGTCGACACGCCGCGCCGACCGTCGCGGAACCCCGGCGCAACCGCATAGCGGGTCAGTTCATAGACATTCGGGCCCGACGGTGGGGTTCCCTCATAAAGGTCCGCCAGCACATCGGTTAGAAGATGTGCCCGGGTCGTCGGCAACATCCGCTGGTAACCGGCGATCTCGCCATTGCGGATGACGATCTGATGCACTGCCTCGTCGTGGTCGAATTGATCGATCTCGAGACCATCGGGGCGCTGCAGATCGGTCCATCCCATCTCTTCGACGAAAATCTTGTAACGCAAACGATGAACTGACTCCCAGAGGTCGGGCCGTTCCATCAATTCCTGGGTCGTGAGGGAAAAAAGCATCTTGCCGTCTCCTGTTTCAATAGGAAGATACGGCCGTGCTTTCCCAAAAAAATTACGCGATCACGCAAGCAAGAATTTCTAGGCCGGCGCGGCCGACCTAGTTAATATAGCCGCGCCTTATCGCTTCCGCGACGGCCTGGACCCGGTTGACGGCACCGAGTTTGCTTTTGGCGTTAAGAAGGTGTTTCTCTGACGTGTGTTCCGAAATGCCGAGAATTTGTGAGATCTCCCATTCGGACTTGCCAACGGCGGCCCATTGCAGGCATTCGCGCTCACGCGGCGTTAATTCGACATGATCGATGGTTTTGCCCGCCATGGTGTGGAGCTGCATTGCGCGGCCAATCGCATAAGTCGAGACCAGCGACACCAGCCCAAACTCGGCGCTCGACAATTCGACAGCCTCGCCGCCAAGTGACACCATGACGATCTGGCCATCGAGCGTGATTAGCGGGAAGGCCAACCCGTCGCGCAGCTTGAATTCGCCGGCATCGCCCATCACCTCGCCGCCGCTCTTGCCGATGCGGATGCCCTGAGACGCTTCCCGCCACTGGAATGGCGCTTGAAGCTGCTTCATGTGACTGACGACGGGGTCGTGATCGACGTAGTTGCGCGCAACGTAGCGCTCAAGCCATTCAGCCGGCCAGTCGCAAAGCAGCACATGGTCCTTTTGCTGGTTTCTCGGCGTGCCAGGTTGCGGAACCGTGCCGGCCATCAGCGCCGTCAGCCCGAACCCGCTTGTTACCCCCAGCAGTTTTTCGCAGACGGCGGCCGCAGTGCCGGCGTGCTGCAACTGATCTATCAGTTCCAGGGTACGATCGAAATGACCCATCGCAACATCTACCCCATGTTGCCTTCCGCTCTTGAGGCCAATGGCAGTGATCAACCCGCACCACGCCATCAACCCCGGACTGCAAAGCTGCTTCCCCTGTGCGTCCTACTGCTCCTCTTCAGCCGGCATCACGCAGTCATTTGCAAACTCACTAAACAATATCCCTAAATCGTCACGATGAAACCAAAAACCGTTGTACCTGTGTTATTTTCGTACAAAAACCTGTGTTATTTCGTACTAAAGTCGGTGCAAGACCGGGCGGAGTCGTCGCGTGGCGTTTCGGCGCATATCCATTTCATTGATCTCGATACTGATCGGAGCGCAATTGCTTGCGGCTGCTGCGCCCGCCGCGGAGCCGCAGGTGCCGGTGTTTTGGGACGCCAAGGAGCGGCTGCCAAAGCCGGACCTTTCGATGCTGCCGCGGCTGCGTTTCCTGACCACCACGGATTTCCCGCCGTTCAATTTCCTCGATGGGGCAGGCCGGCTGTCGGGCTTCCATGTCGACCTGGCGCGCGCCATCTGCGCCGAGCTCGGCATTGCCGAAAAATGCCAGATCCAGGCGCTGCCCTGGGCCGAGCTCGAAGGTGCGCTCGGGAAAGGCGAAGGCGAAGCGATCATCGCCGGCATCGCCGCGACGCCGGAGTCGCGGTCGAAATACGCGTTTTCACGCTCCTACCTGCAATTTCCGGCGCGCTTCATCATGCTGAAGACAAAGGCACTGACCGAACCAATGTTCGACAGGCTGCGCAGCAAGCGTGTCGGCGTGATCGCCGGCTCCGCGCATGAGCGGATACTGCGCGACTATTTCGGCGACGTCCAAATCGTCCCCTTCGCAAAGCCGGAGGAGCTTTATGGCGAGCTGAAAGCCGGCAAGATCGACGCCGCCTTCGGCGACGGCATGCGCTTCGCCTTCTGGCTCGGCGGATCCGATGCGGCGGGCTGCTGCCGCTTTGCCGGCGGCCCCTATCTGGCGCCCGAATATCTCGGCTCAGGCATGGCGATCGCCACCAGGGCCGACGATCCGGCACTGGCCGCCGCTTTCGACTACGCGCTGCAGGAAATTTCGGTGAAAGGAACGTTCGCCGAGTTCTATCTGCGCTATTTTCCGGTCAGCTTTTTCTGAGCTTGGCTGCCGGCTCAGGTCAGCGTGCGAAGGCGGGCCTTGGCGGCTCGCGCAATGGCGGCGACCGTCAGCGCATCGAGGTCGAGTGCCCGGCGGACGAGCTGCAGCACGCGCACCTCCTCCAGGCGCATCTCGAGATCGACGGCTGCGACCTCGAAGGCGGCCGCATAGGCGGTGTCACGCAGGCGTTCGGGCAGCGCCTCGGCGACACGCGCCAGGACGCCCTCCAGCCCGTCCTTTTCCTGCAGCATTTTCTGGCAGGCCTGGGCGACTTCGACCAGCCGCTCCTGGTTGAAATCCTCAAACACCGGCCAGGATCGAACGACGTCGCCGATCCGCGCCAGTTCGACGTCGGTCATGTCGCGGTCTGACGCCGAGGTGATGACCATCAGGTAGATCATGGCTTCGTGTGGCGACAATGGCATTTACAACTCCTTGAGATGGTCCCGAAGTTAGGAACGAGGGACCGGCGCCGCAAGGAAAAACAGCCGCGATCGTTGGCGCTCCGGTCACACCTTGGAACTTGATCCATCCTGACTATCGGGACGGGGGCTCTTAATCTTCTTGCCTGATCACGGTCCTGCCCGGAAACCGGGTTCCACTTTTCGGGATCATGGTCTAGAGCATGCGGCTGCCAGCATGGATGCCGGCAAAGTTGCAGGAATAGCATCATGGCCGAACAACAGCCGATCGATCTCAGCCCGGAAGTCCTCACCGCCGCCGCCGAAAGCAAGGCGTGGCCATTCGAGGAAGCGAAAAAGATCGTCGCCCGTTACGCGAGCAGCGGCTACCCGGAAACGGTGCTGTTTGAGACCGGCTACGGCCCGTCGGGGCTGCCGCATATAGGCACGTTCGGCGAGGTGGCGCGCACGTCTATGGTGCGCCACGCCTTCCGCGTGCTGACCGAAGACAAGGTCAAGACGCGGCTGCTGTGCTTCTCCGACGACATGGACGGATTGCGCAAGGTGCCGGACAATGTGCCTAACAAGGACATGCTGCGCGCCTATCTCGGCAAGCCGCTGACCAGGATACCGGACCCTTTCTCCAATGAGTATCCGTCGTTCGGCGCCGCCAATAACGCACGGCTGCGCGCTTTCCTCGACCGTTTCGGCTTCGATTACGAATTCGCTTCCTCGACCGACTATTACACTTCCGGCCGCTTCGACGCGACGCTGCTCAAGATGCTCGAGCGCTTCGATAAGGTGATGGCAATCATGCTGCCGTCGCTGCGCGAGGAGCGGGCGCTGAGCTATTCGCCCTTCCTGCCGATCCATCCCAAGACCGGCATCGTCATGCAAGTCGCGATCGACGAGCGCAAGCTCGATGCCGGCACCATCGTGTGGCGCGACCCTGACACCGACGAGCGCTTCGAGACGCCGGTGACCGGCGGTCATGCCAAGCTGCAATGGAAGCCCGATTGGGCGATGCGCTGGGCAGCGCTCGGCGTCGATTACGAGATGTCCGGCAAGGATCTGATCGATTCCGTCAAGCTCGCCGGGCAGATTTGCCGCGCGCTCGATGCTCCGGCACCGGAGGGCTTCAATTATGAGCTGTTCCTCGACGAGCATGGCCAGAAGATCTCGAAGTCGAAGGGCAATGGGCTGACCATCGACGAGTGGCTGACTTACGCGCCGACCGAGAGCCTTAGCCTTTATATGTTCCAGCGCCCGCGAACCGCGAAGAAGCTTTATTTCGACGTCATCCCGAAGGCGGTAGACGAATATTACACGTTCCTCTCTGCCTATCAGAGGCAGGACTGGAAGGAGCGGCTGGGCAATCCGGTCTGGCACATGCATGACGGCAATCCCCCGGCAGTCGACCTGCCGGTGCCGTTCTCGCTGCTGCTCAACCTGGTCAGCGCCTCGAATGCCCAAAACAGGAGCGTGCTGTGGGGTTTCATTTCGCGCCACGCGCCGGGTGTGACGCCGACGACGCATCCCGAGCTCGACCGACTGGCCGAATATGCCATCCGCTATTTCGACGATTTCGTGAAGCCGGCCAAAGTGTACCGTGCTGCCGACACGGTCGAGCGCGAGGCGCTGACCAAGCTTTCGGAAGCTCTCGCCGCGCTGCCGGCTGATGCCGACAGCGAGGCGATCCAGAACGCTGCCCTCAATGTTGCGCGCAAGATCGAGCGCTACCAGGATCATTCCAAGCAGAGCCCGGAGGGCGGACCCGGTGTCTCCGTCGCCTTCTTCCAGATGATCTATCAGGTGCTGATAGGTCAGGAACGCGGGCCGCGCTTCGGCTCCTTCGCCGCGCTCTACGGCATCGCCGAAACGCGCGAGCTCATTCAGCGGGCGCTGGCTGGTCAGCTGGCGGCATGAGGACGCCGTCCTGCTCTTCCAGGATCGAGCTCGGCGCTACAGGCGCGGATCGCGACGCAGCCGGAAGCGGCGGCAGGCCTGAAACGCTCGGCGCCGGCCCGAAGACGCCTTTCTTTGCTGCACGCGCCTTCTCGCCGGCTTCTACGTAAGCGCCGCCCTTGGCGGCGCGCGCCCAGCCGTTTTCGACCAGCCATTGGCCGATATCCTGGTTGCCGATCCGGCACTCGGCGGCGATCAGATCACGGCCGCCTTCGGGCGGCACGGCACAGACCACCGCACGACTACGCAGAAAGGCGCGGAAGGCCGTTCGCGCCTGGATGCCGCAATTCCAGGATTTGCCGCCGTCGGTGCAAGTCTCCTCCTGCTTGACGATGTCGATACCGGAAACTGCAATCGAATAGCCCTTTGCCTCGATGAGCCCGGCGGCCGGCGCAACAGGCTGGAACAGTTTCGTGCCTTTCCAGTCGTCGGGCATTTTCGTTTTTGGCGGCTTGGGCGGTCCGGCCAATGCCAGATCGCTCAACGGGGCGCGCGGCTCTATCCGTTCAAGCTCGTTGGAACCGAGCTGCGGCGGCACCACAATTTCTGGATCGATTGCCCTCGAATGCGCCGCCTGCTTGGCCGGCTCTGATTTGGGGATAGCCGACGTAGCCGGCGCGACGGGCTGCGGTTCAGCGCTGACCTGGATTTGCTTCCAGGGGCCGCCGCTTTCGCTCTGGACGGCGCGGCCGCCGGCGACAATTGCCGTGGCCATCGCGGGGATCGCCAGAACAGCCAAGGCAAGGTGAGGCAGACGCACCGGCCCCGCGCCTACTGGCTTGCCCAGACAATCCGCGCCACCCATTCGACATCGCGCATGGGGATGTCGCGGTCCGGGTGATCGGGATTGAGGGAGACCAGCGCGATCGACCTCGGTGTCTGGCGGTCGAGCACCTTGGCCATCACCTCGCCGGCATTGGTCTTGACGACGACGCGATCGCCCTTTCGTATGGCAGCCCCCGGCTCGACGATCAGGACATCGCCATTGCGATAGAGCGGCAGCATGGAATCGCCCTGGACCTTCAAGGCATAGGAGGTTTCGGTTGCCCTCGCCGGAAGCTCGATCAGGTCCCATCCCTGCCCCGCCGGAAACCCAGCGTCGTCGAAGAAGCCACCGGCGCCCGCCTGGGCGAAGCCGAGCAGCGGCACCGACGATCTCTGCACGGGCAGTGCGCCGGAATTACCCCGACCCTCGACCAGCCCCGCAAATTCATCCAGCGAGGCGCCGGTCGCCTCGATGATCTTGGCCAGCGATTCGGTCGACGGCCAACGCGGCCGCCCATCCGAGGACAGCCGCTTCGATTTGTTGAAGGCGGTCGAGTCGAGGCCAGCGCGCCTGGCCAGTCCGGAGGCCGAAAGCGAATAACGCTCGGCAAGAGCGTCGATGGCGGCCCAAACGCGGTCGTGCGAGAGCACCTTGCTCTCCTTCGAAACAGGAAAAAATACCTTCCCTGTTCTACCCCTCGGCCGCCATCTTGTCCACCGCCGAAGACGGCGTCACGCTGCCTCCTTGGCCTCGTCCCTGGTATAGGGATCGAAGCGCTCGTAGAAGGTCTCGCCCTTCTCGGCCATATCGAGCAGCAGCTTCGGCGCCCTGAACTCGGTGCCGTATTTCTTCTGCAGGCGCTTGGAGAGTTTCACGAATTTCTTCGCGCCGATGCCGTCGATGTAGGACAGTGCACCGCCTGTATAGGGCGCGAAGCCGAAGGCCAGGATCGAGCCGACATCGGCCTCGCGTGGGTCGGTAACGATGCCCTCTTCCATCACCCGTACCGCCTCAAGCGCGATGGTGACCAGCAGCCGCTGCTTCAGTTCCTCATAATCGACCTGCTCCGGCGCCAGCTGCGGGTAGAGATCCCTGAGGCCTGGCCACAGCTTCTTCTTGGCCGGTTTTGCCGGATAGTCATAGAAGCCCTTGCCGTTCTTGCGGCCCAAGCGACCATGCGTGTCGACCATCGTGTTGACCAGCGCCATCTGCTTCGGATCGACCGCCTTGTCGCCGAGGTCGCGCATGGTCTGCTTCATGATCTTCTGGGCAAGGTCGATCGCCGTCTCGTCGGTCAACGCCAAAGGGCCGACCGGCATGCCGGCGGCCTTGGCCGCGTTCTCGATCATTGGCGCCGGAACACCTTCGATCAGCATCTTGTAGGCTTCCGACATGTAGCGCAGCACGCAGCGATTGACATAGAAACCGCGCGTATCGTTGACGACGATCGGCGTCTTCTTGACGGCGCGGACAAAGTCGATCGCGGTGGCCAGCGCCTTGTCGCCGGTCTTCTTGCCGAGGATGATCTCGACCAGCATCATCTTGTCGACCGGCGAGAAGAAGTGGATGCCGATGAAATTCTTCGGCCGCGCCGAATTCCTGGCCAGCGATGTAATCGGTATGGTCGACGTATTCGAGGCGAAGATCGCCGACGGTTTGAGTACAGCCTCGGCCTGTTCGGTGGCACCCTTCTTTACGGCCGAATCTTCGAATACCGCCTCGACCACAAGATCGCAGCCGGCGAGATCCGCATAGTCGGCCGTCGGCGTGATTAGCGACAGCAACTGATCCTTGTCCTGCGGCTTGGCACGGCCCTTCTTCACCTGATCCGAGATCAGGTTGTCGGAATGCGCCTTGCCCTTGGCGGCGGACTCCATGTCGCGGTCGAGCAGCACCACCGGAATGCCCGCCTTGGCCGTCACATAGGCTATACCGGCGCCCATGAAGCCGGCGCCGAGTACGCCGATCTTCTTGAACTTCGTTTCCGGTACTCCGGCCGGGCGGCGCGCGCCCTTGTTCAGTTCCTGCAGCGACACGAACAGCGAACGGATCATCGCCGCCGCTTCCCTGGTCTGCATGATCTCGGTGAAGTAGCGTTGCTCGATCCGCAAGGCGGTGTCGAATGGCACCAGCAAGCCCTCGTAGACGCATTTCAGGATGGCGGCAGCGGCGGGATAATTGCCATAGGTCTCGCGGCGCAGGATGGCGATGGCCGGCGGCCACAGATTGGCACCGGCCATCGAATAGATCGGAGCGCCGGGCAGCTTGAAGCCTTTTTCGTCCCAGGGCGCCACCGGCTTCAAGCCGTTCCTGATCATCGCCTTGGCGGTTTCGACCAGTTTGTCCGGCTCGGCAATCTCATGGATCAGGCCCATCGACTTGGCCTTCTGAGGCGACAGCGTCTGGCCGGACGTCAGCATTTGCAGCGCCTGCTGCTGATCGGTCAGCCGTGGCACGCGCTGGGTGCCGCCGGCGCCCGGAAAAATGCCGATCTTCACTTCGGGAAGCGCCATCCTCACGTTGTCGGAATCGGCCGCGACACGGCCATGGCAGGCGAGCGACAATTCGAACGCGCCACCCATGCAGGTGCCGTTGATCGCCGAAACCCACGGCTTGCCCGAGGTTTCCAGGTTACGGAACAGGCCATTCATGGTGCCCGCATTGTCGAACAACGCCTTGGTCGCCTTCTCCGGGTCCTTCGCCTTGTCGGCGGCGAAGGCCGCCAGCATCTTCTGCAGCATGGTGATGTCGGCGCCGCCCGAGAACGTATCCTTGCCGGAGGTGATGACCGCGCCCTTTATCGCTGCATCGCTCGCCACATTGTCGACGATGGCGTTCAGTTCGAGCATCACCTCCTCGGTGAAGACGTTCATCGAACGGTCCGGCATGTCCCAGGTGACCAGCGCAATGCCATCGGCGTCGATGTCGAGGGTGAAATTGGTGTAGCTCATCATCTCTCTCCGTCAGACGCGTTCGATGATCGTTGCAGTGCCCATGCCGGCGCCGATGCAAAGCGTCACCAGCGCGGTGTTGAGGTCGCGGCGTTCCAATTCGTCCAGCACCGTACCGAAGATCATCGCACCGGTGGCGCCGAGCGGATGGCCCATGGCTATGGCACCACCATTGACGTTGATCCGGTCATGCGGAATGTCGAAAGCCTGCATGTAGCGCAGCACCACCGAAGCGAAGGCCTCGTTGAGCTCGAACAGGTCGATGTCCGACAGCTTCATCTTCGCCCGCTTCAACAGCTTCTCGGTGACGTCGACGGGGCCGGTCAGCATCAGCACCGGTTCGGAGCCGATGTTGGCGAACGCACGGATGCGCGCGCGCGGCTTGAGGCCGAGCGTCTTTCCCGCCTTTTTCGAGCCGAGCAGCACGGCCGCCGCGCCGTCGACGATGCCGGAGGAATTGCCGGCATGGTGGACGTGGTTGATCTCTTCCACCTCGGGATGCTTCTGCACGGCGACGGCATCGAAGCCGCCCATTTCGCCGGGCATGACAAAGGACGGATTGAGCGCGGCCAGCGACTGCATGTCGGTCGAAGGCCGCATGTGTTCGTCGTGGTCGAGGATGGTCAGGCCGTTCTGGTCCTTGACCGAGATCACCGAATTCTTGAACCGGCCCTCGCCCCACGCCTTGGCAGCACGCTTCTGGCTCTCGACCGCATAGGCATCGACGTCGTCGCGCGAAAACCCGTATTTGGTGGCGATCAGATCGGCCGAGATGCCTTGCGGCACGAACCAGCCGGGCAGGCCGACCGACGGGTCCATGAACCAGGCACCGCCGGAGGCGCCCATGCCGACGCGCGACATCGATTCGACGCCACCGGCAATCACGATCTCGTCGGCGCCTTGCGCGATTTTGGCGGCGCCGAAATTGATAGCGTCGAGGCCCGAGGCGCAGAAGCGCGATATCTGCATGCCAGGCGCCTTGGTGTCGTAGCCGGCCTCGAAAGCAGCGGCACGTGGAATGACCGCACCCGCCTCGCCAACCGGATCGACACAACCGAAGATGATGTCGTCAACAGCGGCGGTGTTCAGTCCGTTGCGGTCGCGGATGGCCTCGAGCACCTTGGCGCCGAGCCGCACCGCCGGCACTTCGTGCAGCGAGCCATCCTTCTTGCCTCTGCCGCGCGGCGTGCGTACGGCGTCATAGACATAAGCTTCGGCCATTTTCCTGCTCCTTGGGTTTGCTGAAACTCGCTCAGAGCGAGCGCCCGATCAGCAATTTCATGATCTCGTTGGTGCCGCCGTAGATGCGCTGGACGCGGGCGTCGCGAAACATCCGCGCAATCGGATATTCATTCATGTAGCCATAGCCGCCATGCAATTGAAGGCATTCGTCAACGACTTTTCCCTGCAGGTCTGACAGCCAGTATTTGGCCATAGACGCCGTCACCGGGTCGAGGCCACCGTTAATGTGGCGGGCAACGCAGTCATTATAGAAGACGCGGCCGATGGTCGCCTCGGTCTTCAATTCGGCAAGCTTGAACTGGGTGTTCTGGAATTCGATGATGGCCTTGCCGAAGGCCTTGCGCTCCTTGACGTAGTCGATGGTAAGCGCCAGAGCCCGCTCGACCATGGCGATAGCAGTGGTGCCGATCTGCAGCCGCTCCTGCGGCAATTGTTGCATCAACTGGACGAAGCCCTGGCCTTCGTCGTCGCCGAGCAGGTTCGAGGTCGGCACACGTACGTCGTTGAAGAACAGTTCCGACGTGTCGTTGGCCTTGAGGCCGATCTTGTCGAGGTTACGGCCGCGCTCGAAACCCTCCACCTCGTCGGTCTCGACGACGATCAGCGAGATGCCCTTGGCGCCCTTCTCAGGATCGGTCTTGGTAACGACGATGATGAAATTGGCGAGCTGGCCGTTGGTGATAAAGGTCTTCGAGCCGTTGAGCTTGTACCGGTTGCCGTCCTTTTCGGCGCGCGTCCTGACGCCTTGAAGGTCGGACCCCGCACCCGGCTCGGTCATGGCGATGGCGCCGATCAGCTCGCCGGTCGCCAGCCTCGGCAGCCACTTCTTCTTCTGCTCCTCCGAGCCGTAATGGAGGATGTAGGGGGCGACGATCGAATTGTGCAGGCCAATGCCGAACCCGTCGACGCCGACATGGCCGATCGCCTCGATGATGGCGCTCTCATGCGCGAAGGTGCCGCCCGATCCGCCATATTCCTCCGGCATAGAAGCGCAGAGCAGGCCGGCAGCACCCGCCTTCAGCCAGCTTTCGCGGTCGACCATCTCGTTCTTCTCGAACTCGTCGTAACGCGGCGCGATCTCTTCCGACATGAAGCGGTGCGCCATGTCGTAAAGCATGCCGACTTCGTCCGCCGCCCAGGCGGGCTTCGGAAGGCCAAGGATTTCGGCGGGGTGGGTCATGTCTTCTCCCTCGCGCCGACGTTCCCCTCCCCCTCGAGGGGAGGGTGGCCGCGAAGCGGCCAGGTGGGGTCGCCGATGACGTGCTCGACCTTATCTTTTACAACCTGCGCCATGTCCCACGGCATTGCGATCGTTTTCCTCCCAAGGCATGCACCAGAATGGAGGTCGGCGCACTGCACGCAGGACCCCTCCCGGCCCTTCGGGCCACCCTCCCCTCAAGGAGGAGGGGAACGCCGAACCTAGAACGCTTCCGCCGGCAGTGCCATCAATGTATCGGCACCGCTGGAGATGCGGGCAAGATGCGCCGACGTCTCCGGCATGATCCGCTCTATGAAGAAGCGCGCCGTCACCAGCTTGTTGTCGTAGAAAGACGAAGCGCCGTCGGCGCCATCAGCCAATTTCGCTGCGGCCACCTTGGCCATCCGGGCCCACATATAGCCCAGCGCCACCAGGCCGAAGAGATGCATGTAGTCGGTCGAGGCGGCACCGGCATTGTCGGGCTTGGCCATGCCGTTCTGCACCAGCCACATCGTCGCCGCCTCCAGATCGTTGAGGCCCCTCTTCAGCGCCTTGGTGAAGGGCGCCATCTTCTCGTCGGTGCGGTTCTCCTCGCAGAACTCGCCGACTTCCCTAAAGAAGGCCTGCACCGCGCGACCACCATTCAAGGCCAGCTTGCGGCCGACGAGGTCGAGCGCCTGGATGCCGTTGGCACCCTCATAGATCATGGCGATGCGCGCATCGCGGACGAACTGGCTCATGCCGTGCTCTTCTATGTAGCCGTGGCCGCCGAAGACCTGCTGCGCCATTACCGCATGATCGAACCCCTTGTCGGTGAGCACGCCCTTGACCACCGGCGTCATCAGGCCGGTATAGTCGTCTGCGACCTGGCGATCTTTGTCGTCACCGGAGCGGTGAGCGATGTCGGACTTGATCGCCGTCCACAGTGCCAGCGCGCGGCCGGCCTCGTTGAACGCCTTCATGGTCATCAGGCTGCGGCGGATGTCCGCATGGACGATGATCGGATCGGCCTTCCTGTCCGGCGCCTTCGGTCCTGACAGCGAGCGGCCCTGCAGACGATCCTTGGCGTAGGAAACCGCATTCTGATAGGCGACCTCCGATAGCGAGAGCCCCTGCAGGCCGACGCCAAGCCGCGCCTCATTCATCATGGTGAACATTGCTTTCAGCCCGCCATTGGCCTCGCCGAGCAGCGTGCCTTCAGCGTCGTCGTAATTCATCACGCAGGTCGAGTTGCCATGGATACCCATCTTCTCCTCGACCGAGCCACAGGAGACGGTGTTCTTCTCGCCCGGATTGCCTGAGGCATCGAGCTTGAGCTTCGGCACTATGAACAGCGAGATGCCCTTCACGCCATCCGGCGCGCCCTCGATACGGGCCAGCACGAGGTGGACGATATTGTCCGACATGTCATGCTCGCCGGCCGAGATGAAGATCTTCTGGCCGGAGATCCTGTAGGTGCCGTCGCCATTTGGGACGGCCTTGGTGCGCAGCAGGCCAAGATCGGTTCCGCAGTGCGGCTCGGTCAGGTTCATGGTGCCGGTCCAGGCGCCCTCGACCAGCTTCGGCAACCATGTTGCCTTCTGCTCTTTGGTGCCATGGGTGATGATCGCAGCGATCGCGCCTTGCGTCAGGCCGGCATACATCATCAGCGACATATTGGCCGACACCATATATTCGGCGACCGCGGTGTGCACCGCGTAGGGCAAGCCTTGCCCGCCAAACTCGACAGGTGCGGCGAGCCCCATCCAGCCGCCTTCGCGATACTGGTCGAAAGCTTCCTTGAAGCCTTTCGGCGTCGTTACCGAACCGTCGTCATGGCGCACGCAGCCTTCCACATCGCCGACACGGTTCAGCGGTTGCATAACGTTTTCGGCGAGCTTCGCGCCCTCGGCAAGGATGGCCTCGAGCACATCCGGCGTCGCGTCGGAAAATCCGGGAAGATTGGAATAGCGCTGATATCCCAGCACTTCGTTCAGCACGAACAGCGTGTCCCGGACCGGCGCTCTGTAGATCGGCATGCGTTTCCTCCACCATGCGGTCTTGGCCCCGAACTCAGCCCCAGCATATGAGGATGGCAGACGGACCAACGTTACGGCCGAGATAACAAATATTGACGTTTGCGTAAACGTCAATTCTGCGGTGCGGCAAATTTTCTCCCGCGCGCCAAGGCGGCAAACGGCGAAGGACGGTAAACGACGAAGAACCGCGCAGCGAAAGCCACGCGGTTCTCATTCGCCGGAAATCTAAAGCTTAGTTTAGCTCGCCACGCTGGCCTGCGGCGTCGAGCGCTCGACCAGCATTTGCCGGACGGTCGTCATCGAAGCACTCAGTTCGCTGATGGCATCGTCGATCAGCGCCCGCTGCTTCTGCAGACGGGCAAGCTGCTTCTCCGACTTGTCGAGCGCCAGCCGCAACTGCTTGGTGTTGGAGCCGTTCGGATCATAGAGGTCCATCATCTGCTTGACGTCACGCAGCGAGAACCCGACCTTGCGGCCAAGCAGGATCAGCTTCAGCCGGGCCCTGTCGCGGCGTGTATAGAGACGGGTCGATCCGTCGCGCTGCGGGTTGAGCAGACCCTTGTCCTCATAGAAACGCAGCGTACGCAGCGTCACTCCGTATTTCTTGGCCATTTCGCCGATGCGGACAAGCTCTTCACCGGCTTCGCTCGACATATCGTTGGTGTTGGCCGCGGCCTGGCCGGGCGAAATAAGTTTCATGGTCACTGGCTTTCCCCGTCTGGTGGCGTCGCGGTCGCGGACCTTGCGTCGCCTGAGTGAAAGCGGGGGCGTGCTTCCACTCGTGGTTTCAACAAACAAATCGCAAACGGCGTAATCCGCTCATTTACGTTTACGTCAATTCTATATCGATAGCCGCCTCACCACGCAAGAGCGTTCTAGTCTTGCAACTTTATGCCGCAGCACCAGCGGATAGCCCAAAAATCGCGGTCGACTTCGGAAAGAACCCTGCGGCAGATCAAAATTCTACAGCGTCCTTTCTGCGTCCAAAGGGACACGCGACGCCGTCGGCAGTCAGGCGACAAAGTTGCAACTTCTTAAGCTTGGTTAACGCGTTGTTTACCACGTTGGGGCGAAATGTGCGCATGTCGGTTGCCCGTGTCTATCCTGTATTGAATTTTTCACGGTTTTTCGGAGCGCGGATGAGACCCGGGAAGCTCGTCTTCCACTGCAACAAGCCAAGCAGTCGCCTTCGTCCCGGCTGGACTTTGGGAACCTGGTGAAAGCCAGCAATTCTGAAACGGGCGCATTGATGAACAGCAAGCGGTCCTACCTCGATACACTCAACGCCGGCAGGCAACGCCGGCCGCACACGACGCTTGAAGAGCTCAACCGCTCCCTGGAAACGCTGGAGCAGCGACTGGAGCGGACGCGCGAGGAAACGGCAAGCCACCCCGATCCGCGCCGACCAGCGGCAGAACCGCGCTATCCCAGCGCCCAGCCCTATGGCCAGCAGCGCCGGTATGAGGATCCACGCGCGCAGCGGCCGAAAGGCCCAGCAGCGGCTTTCGACCAGAATTACCAGGCGATCGCCCGCGATATAGACCGGGTGCGCGGCCAGGAGGACGGCGTCGCCCTAGCTGGCAAGATCGCCGGGGAATTGCGCGGCCTGCGCGAAGAGTTGCGCCAGCAGATGACCTCCGGCCTGCAACGCGAGTTCGAGGTACTGCGCAAGAATATTGAGCGAGCCTTCCAGTCAAATGGCGGCGGCAAAGGCAGCGCCGAACTCAACGTCGAATTCGAGCGGCTTTCCGGCGCCATCCAGACGCTGGCCGAAAAAAGCGACGACAGAAGCGTCAATATGCTGCGGCTCGAGCTTGAGCAGGTCAAGGCCGCGCTCGATACGCTGGCGCGCGAGGAGAGCGTGCAGGCGGTCGGACGCCGCTGGGACGATTTCGACCGCCGCTGGAACGCCTTCGAGGACCGCGTCGAGGCCGATCAGCGCAAGCGTTCCGATGCACCCGGCCTGTCGGCGCTGACGGAGCGGCTCGAACAGATCAGCAATGCCGTCAGCAATCTGCCGGAGTCGCTGTCGCTGCGCTCGCTCGAGGAAAAGGTCCGCACGCTTGCGGGAGCGGTCGACCATTTCGCCCGCCAGCAGGACAATCGCGGCGGCGACACATTCAGTCAGATCGACGAGCGGCTCGACGAGATTTCCCGCGCGATCGTCGCCTCGACGGTTGCCGCGCAAGCCAATTCGTTCGACCCCGAGCCCTTCGAACGCATCGAGAAGCGGATCGATTCACTGGCCCAACAAATCGAAGAAGTGTCGCAGGATCGTCCGGGCCGGGAGGTCGTCGATCGTCTCAACACATTGTCGAGCCGCGTGGATGAGCTGGCCGGCCGAGCCAATCTGCCGGAACAGGCGATGGAGCGCCTTGCCAGGCAAGTCGCGCTTATTGCCGACAAGATCGACCACGCACCTGCCATGCCCGACGCGGACTACATCTTCCAGGGGCTCGAGCAGCGCTTCGACGTGCTGTCCAGCATGATGGAACGTCGCCAGGGCGACGCCATCGAACAAGGCAACATGCTGTTTCGCGACCTTGAGCGCCGGTTGGACGAGGTCGCCGACAGGCTGGACCAGCGCATGCCGCAGGTCGACAGCGCCGGCATCATGGATGCCATCGATGCCCGCTTCACCGCGCTGGCCAAGCGGATGGAGACGCGCGTTCCGGATCCTGCCAACGAGGCGGCGATCCGTGGCCTGGAGACCCGGCTCGAAGACATCTCAAGCCGGCTGGATTCGTCCGCGGCACAGGTCGCCAGCATCGACCCGGCGTTGATCCGCAGCCTTGAAGCGCAGGTCGCCGGCCTGACGGCGCATCTTTCCAGGCCCGGCACGCCGCTGCCGGAATTCGACGACATCAGCCCGCGTCTCAACGAAATCGAGAAGTCGCTGGCCGGAACCCGCGATTCCATCCTCGGCGCGGCACGCGAGGCGGCTGAGAGCGCCGTCCGCTCGCTGGCCGGATCAAGCGCGAACACGGCGGCCGTTACCGGCCTCGCCCAGGACCTGAAGACGCTCGAGGCACTGACGCGCCGTTCGGATGAGCGCAATTCGAGGACGTTCGAGGCTATCCACGATACGCTGCTCAAGATCGTTGACAGGCTTGGTTCACTGGAGACCGGCGAACCGGCAAGCGCGGAATTGAGCAAGCGCTTCGGCCGGGCATCCAAGATCTCGGTGCAGGACGCACCGTCGATGGACCTCGACCAGCCGCTGCCGTTGACGGGCAGCATGGCCGATCTCGACGGCCGCGCCGCGGCGCTCGCGCGCGACGAGCCAGGTCCGCGTACGCCGGCTGAGGCCGCCGCAGCAGCAGCCCTGGCGGCTCTCGGTTCAGACACGACGCGTGAAAAAACCGAGCAAGGCGGCGGCAGGAAATCGATGTTAGGCGGGCTGGCGCGCGCCTTGAAGGGCAAGAAGGAGGCCGAGATGCCGCCGCTTGCAGGCTCGGCGCCGAGCGCCGAGATACCGAGCGTCGATCTCGACGAGCCCCTCGACCCCAAGCTCGCCAACCGGCCACTGGAACCGGGCTCCGGCGCACCCGACCTCAGCGCCATCATGAAGCGCGTGCGCGACGAGCGCGGGCAGCCGGCCCGGGAAGGCGGCGCCGAGGCGGCGAAATCGGACTTCATCGCGGCAGCCAGACGGGCTGCGCAAGCGGCGGCCGCCGAGGCGGACGCCCTCAAGCGCCAGTCGACGATGAAAGGCCCGGTCAAGGCACTCAGGATCGGCGACCTGCTCAAGGCGCGGCGCAAGCCGATCCTGATGGGGGCAATCGCCATCATGCTGGCGCTTGCCGGCCTGCAACTGGGCAAAGCCTTTTTCTCCGACCCGGTCGAAGTCGCCAACGATGAGGCGGTACCCGCCGTGGCCGTACAGCCGGTGGAAACCGCATTGGCCAGCGTTGCCAGCCAGCCGAAGGCGGACGCGCAGACGACAACACAGGAGAGCGCGCCCTCGCCCACCGTCAGGCAGGCAGAGCCATCCGCATCAATGACCAAGGACGACACGGCGGCGCAAACCGGCCCCGCCACACCGGCAACCGAGGCATCGACGGCGCCCTCGGCTTCCGCGGTGTCCGCTGATCTGGCGGCGCCAGACACCACGGCCGCAGTGCCCGCGCCGGCAGCGACGACGGTCAGCGACGCCGAGCCAATGGCTGCCGCGCCTGCTACCACCACCGCTGCTGCGCAGGACACGACCGGCACGGTGCCGCTAGCGGATGCTGTCGCGGCAGGCGTTGCCAAGATCGACGTTCCGGCCGATGCCGGTCCGGCCGCCCTGCGCGATGCAGCGGCCGGCGGCGACGCCAAGGCGCTGTTCGAGATCGGCTCGCGCTACGCCGAGTCGCGCGGCGTCAAGGAAGACATGGCGGCGGCGGCCAAATGGTATGAGAAAGCTGCCGAACTCGGTTTCGCACCGGCAGAATACCGCATCGGCAATTTCTACGAGAAGGGCATCGGCGTCGCACGCGACATCAAGAAAGCGAAGACCTGGTACCAGCTTGCCGCAGAGCAGGGCAATGCCAGCGCCATGCACAATCTGGCCGTGCTGTTTGCGATGGCGGCGGATGGGGTGACCGACAATGAAGCGGCCGCGCGCTGGTTCCAGGCGGCGGCGGATCTCGGTGTCAAGGACAGCCAGTTCAATCTCGGCATTCTCGCGGCAAAGGGCGTCGGCATGAAGCAGAACCTCGAGGAGAGCTACAAATGGTTCGCGCTCGTCGCCAAGACCGGCGACAAGGATGCGGCGGCCAAGCGCGACGAGATCGCCAAGGCACTGAGGCCCGAGCAGCTGGAGCGTGCGCGGGCCGCGGCTGAACTGTGGAAGGCCAAGCCGCTCGATCCAGCTGCCAATTCGGCCGACATTCCTGAATCGTGGCAGGACGGCACACCACAGACAACCGCCGGCATCGATATGAAGAAAGCGGTCCAGAACATCCAGCGCATTCTCAACAAGAACGGCTACGAGGCCGGCAATCCCGACGGCATGATGGGCCAGAAAACCAAGAACGCGATCATGGCCTTCCAGGCCGACAACGATATGAAGGCAACCGGCGCGATCGACGAAAAGCTGGTCAAGGCGCTGCTCGCGCGTAAATAACGGCAGATGCGTCGTTTCCGCGACGCCCTTGCCACAGATTTGCCTGTTAACTGATTGAGTTGTTTTTTGTTTCGGCGGCGCGGCGAAGTTTGACTTGACCGCCCGGCCGGCGCAAGAACGAAATAGTCTTTTGGCGCAAGATGCCCGCAACGGTTGCATTCGCCAGGAGGCAAACTGATCGAGACTGACGGGTGGGCATCTATCTCCCGATCGCGGAAATTTCCGTCAACATCTTCGTACTGCTGGCCATGGGTGCGGCGGTAGGTTTCCTGTCGGGCATGTTCGGCGTGGGCGGCGGCTTTCTCATTACGCCGCTGCTGATCTTCTACAACATACCGCCGGCAATCGCGGTCGCCACCGGCGCCAACCAGGTCATCGCTTCCTCCTTCTCCGGCGCCCTGTCGCACATGAAGCGCGGCACGCTCGACTTCAAGCTCGGCGGCGTGCTTTTAGCCGGCGGCATCGTCGGCTCGACCGGTGGTATCTATGTCTTTGCGCTCCTGCGCCGGCTCGGCCAGCTCGACCTGTTCATCTCGCTGCTCTACGTCGTGCTGCTCGGCACCGTCGGCGGACTGATGCTGGTCGAGAGTGTCAATGCACTGCGCGCCACTCGCAGCGGCGCCGCACCGGTATTGAAGAAATCCGGCCAGCACAACTGGATCCATCGTTTGCCGCTAAAGATGCGGTTCAGGGCCTCGAAGCTCTTCGTCAGCGTCATTCCGGTGCTTGGGCTAGGCGCGGCGATCGGCTTCCTGTCCTCGATCATGGGCGTCGGCGGCGGCTTCATCATGGTGCCGGCCCTGATCTACCTTTTGAAAGTGCCGACCAACGTCGTCATCGGCACCTCGCTGTTTCAGATCATCTTCACCTCGGCCTACACCACGCTGGTCCACGCCACCACCAATCAGACGGTCGACGTCATGCTCGCCTTCCTGTTGATGGCAGGCGGCGTCGCCGGCGCGCAATATGGCGCCAAGGCTGGTCAGAGGCTGCGGGGCGAGCAACTCAGGGCGCTGCTGGCGCTGCTGGTGCTGGCGGTAGCCATCCGGCTTGCCATCGATCTTTTCGTCACGCCGCCCAATCTCTATTCGCTGTCCGGCGTGGGCCTGAGCTGATGGCTGGCTTGAGGACGCTCGCGGCCGCCGCCTTGCTGTCGCTGCTGGCCATTGCGCCACCGGCGAAGGCGCAGACGCCATTAACCGAAAACATCCAGATCGGCCTTTCCACCGACAATGTCTCGATTACCGCCGGCTTTTCCGGCGCCGACCTGACCATCTTCGGCTCGCTGGAAAATGCGGATCCGCTTGTCGCGCGGCAAGGGCGCTACGACGTGATCGTCGTGCTGGAAGGCCCGGCCCGACCGGTCGTCGTGCGCCGCAAGGACCGGGTGCTCGGCGTCTGGGTCAATCTGGAGTCGGAGACCTTCAAAAACGTACCCGTCTCCTATTCGGTGGCGACGACGCGGCCGCTGCAGGACGTCACCGATCCGAACAGCTACAAGCAGCTGTCGCTTGGCGCCTCCAATCTCTATTTGCAGCCGGCCGACGCCGAGGACAGTCCGGCGACGATCGAGGAGTTCACCGCCGCGCTGCGCGAACGCAAGGCGGCGACAGGCCTCTACAGCGAGAATGTCGGCGGCGTGCAGTTCCTGTCGCAGAACCTATTCCGCGCCACCGTCAGGCTCGCCCCAAACGTTCCGGTCGGCACCCACAAGGCCCGCGCCTTCCTGTTCAAGAGCGGCCTGTTCATCAAGGAAAGCTCCGCCCAGCTCGAAATCCGCAAGTCCGGTTTCGAACAGTCGATCTTCCGTGTCGCGCACGACTATTCCTTCCTCTACGGTGTCTTTGCCGTTTCGCTGGCCATGCTGACCGGCTGGCTCGGAAGACTGGTCTTCAGGAAAGACTGAACTCGTAAAAGTGGTTTCCCTTTCCGAGGGTATGGGTTAGACCGCGACCCCCGGCCCGACCGGACACGAGCTGCTGCTCCCCAAATCAGAAATACAGGAACGCACGATGCGACCAGCATTTGCCGGGATCGACTTCGGCACTTCAAATTCCACCGTGAGCGTGGTCAGGAACGGGCAGCCGCGGCTGGTGGCGTTGGAAGACGGCCAGGTCACGCTGCCCAGTGCGGTGTTTTTCAATTTCGAGGACAACCGCACCTATTTCGGGCGACGCGCCATCGCCAACTATACGGACAGTATCGAAGGCCGCCTGATGCGCTCGCTGAAGAGCGTGCTCGGCAGCTCGCTCGCTCACGAAAAGACGCGCGTCAAGGCGCGCTCGATCGGCTTCATGGAAATTGTCGGCCTATTTGTCGGCCACTTGAAAAAGAAGCTCGAAGAAAACGCCTTCGACACCGTCGAAAGCGTCGTGCTCGGACGGCCGGTGCAGTTCGTCGACGACGACGCCGGGGCCGACGCCGAGGCCGAGCACGAACTCGAAAACGCCGCTCGCGCCCAAGGCTTCAAGCACATCGCCTTCCAATTCGAGCCGATCGCAGCGGCACTCGATTACGAACAGAAGGTGACGCGCGAGGAACTGGCGCTGATCGTGGACATGGGCGGCGGCACGTCCGATTTCTCGATCGTGCGGGTTTCGCCCGAGCGCGCCCGCTCGCTCGACCGCAAAGACGACATCCTGGCCAGCCGTGGCATCCACATCGGCGGCACCGATTTCGACCGGTTGCTGAGCATCGCCCATGTGATGCCTCAGCTCGGCTATCTGACGCCGACCAAGGACGGCAAGCGCAATCTGCCGGCGAGCTACTTCATCGACCTGGCGACATGGCAGCGCATCAACCTGGTCTACACGGCAAGGGCGATGACGCATCTGCGCCAGATCCGCTACGAGGCGGAGCGCGCAGACCTGGTCGAGCGCTTCATCCACATCGTCGAGCATCGTTACGGCCACGCGTTGGCGGCGCTGGTCGAAAGGGCCAAGATCGAGCTGACGGACCGATCGTCGGCCAATATCGAGGTCGCGCTACCGGAGGTGAGATTCATGGCAGAGATCACGCGCGAAGGTCTCGAAGCCACTATCGCTCGGGATATTGAGCGCGTTGCAGCTACCGTCGAGCAGACCGTCTGCGACGCGCAGGTGAAGCCCTCCGACATCACGGCGGTGTTCCTGACCGGCGGATCGACTGCGATCCCGCTGGCCAGGCAGCAGATCCTGGCTCTGGTGCCGCAGGCGTCGGTAATCGAAGGCGATGTGTTCGGCTCGGTCGGGCTTGGGCTGGCGCTCGACGCGCAGCGGAAGTTCCGCTGATCGGCTTAAAGCGGCGCGGCTCTCTCGGCTTTGCCGCCGAGATGCGCCTTGAGCGCCATCTGGGCCAGGCTTGGCTGCCGGTCGCGATGCGTGATCATGGCAAATTCGCGTTTCGGCAGATCGATCGGCACGGAACGCAGGCTGCCTTCGGCGACCGCGCGCGCGACGACGAGTTCCGAAATGATGCTGGCGCCGGCGCCGGCCTCGACTGCCTGGCGAATCGCCTCATTGCTCGGCAATACCAGGAATATCTGCAGGTCCGCGAACGAAATCCCGTCGCGTCGGGCAAGGTCCTCCAGCGCCTCGCGCGTGCCCGACCCGCCTTCGCGAATGATCCAGCGAAGCCCGCCAAGGTCGGGATGTCCAGGCGAAACTTCCGCGATCTCTGGGTGCGAGCGCGCCACGACCAGCATCATGCGATCGATATCGACCTTGGCACGCCGCAAAATGTCGGATTCGGTGCGCCCCTCGACCAGGCCAAAATCGGCTGCGCCATCAAGTACATTGGTCTCGACCTGCCTGGTGTTGCCAATGTTCACGCTCAGCCTGACGGCAGGATAGGCTTCGTGGAAAGAGGCAAGCCGGCGCGGCAGCCAATAGCTGGCGATGGTCTGGCTGGCAGCGATCGAGAGACTGCCTGATATCGTCTGCGAGACATGCTCCAGCACATTGTGGGCGGCCGCAGCCCGCTCGAGGACCGCCTTGGCCTCGGGCAAGAATCGGCGTCCGGTCTCGGCGAGCTCGATATTGCGGCCCACTCGGTTGAACAACTGGACGCCGTGCTGCTGTTCGAGCGAGCGGATGGCGGCGGACGCGGCCGACTGTGAAATGCCTAACAAGTCGGCCGCTTTGGTCATGTGCGCCCGTTCGGCGACGGCGACGAAGATCCGCAATTGGTCCAGAGTCATGCCGGCATTAAGAAGCAAATCCGATTAGAATTACAAGAGCAAGTTGTTAGACAGATTGATTGCTTTGTTCTAAATTTTCGCTCGAAATTGGAAAAAAGTCGCGCCAGAACAGTCGAGGGTAGAAATTTGGTGAGGCTGTTCAAATCCGTGTTCACGCACTGGTCCCGCAGTCTGCGGTGGCGGCTCGTCGGTGAACGCTATCGTCCGGAACAGCATTACATGCGCGGGCCAGGCCCGAAGACGAGAGCCAAGGCCGCGGAACGCAAAAACATCGCCGGATCATGACAAACAAACCGCTGCGCGGCGCCAACTCAGCACCATCCCAACGGCCGCTTGCCGATACGCGCGCGCCCGCTGAAGGCGACGGCGTCGATACTTCGCCCGATGTCTCCGATAGCGTCGCCAAGACGACCTGCTATATGTGCGCCTGCCGCTGCGGCATCGACGTCCATATCAAGGACGGCAAGGTCCGCTACATCAACGGCAACAAGGATCACCCGGTCAACCGCGGCGTGCTGTGCGGCAAGGGCAGCGCCGGCATCATGCAGCATTACAGCCCGGCCCGGCTGAAGAAGCCGTTACTGCGCACCGGTCCGCGCGGCTCGGGTGAGTTCCGCGAAATCGAGTGGGAGGAAGCCTTGTCGATCGCGACAGAACGGCTTTCGAACATCCGCCGAACCGATCCGAAGAAACTCGCCTTCTTCACCGGGCGCGACCAGTCGCAATCGCTGACCGGCTGGTGGGCGAGCCAGTTCGGCACGCCGAACTTTGCCGCCCATGGCGGCTTCTGCTCGGTCAATATGGCGGCCGGCGGCCTCTACACGATTGGCGGCTCGTTCTGGGAGTTCGGCGAACCCGATTGGGACAACACCAAATATTTCATGCTGTTCGGGGTTGCCGAGGATCATGATTCCAATCCGATCAAGATCGGCCTCGGCAAGCTCAAGGCGCGCGGCGCCAAGGTGGTCTCGATCAACCCCTGCCGCACCGGCTACAACGCGATTGCCGACGACTGGGTCGGCATCCGGCCCGGCACCGACGGCCTGTTCGTATTCGCCCTCATCCATGAATTGCTGAAGGCTGGCCGCGTCGATCTCGAGTACCTCTTGCGCTACACCAACGCCCACATCCTAATCGTTCAGGAGCCTGGAGCTGTCGATGACGGGCTGTTCATGCGCAATAGCGACGGCAATCCGCTGGCTTGGGACAGGGTGGCGAAGATGCCTGTCGATGCCAGCGATGCCGACGCGAAGCCCGCATTGACCGGCGGCTTTCTCGTCGACGGCCGCCGTTGCGTGCCGGTCTTCCAACTCGTCGCCGACCGCTATCTGGATGAGAGCTATTCACCGGACGCCGTCGCTGACCGGTGCGGCATCTCCGCCGACACCATCCGACGCATTGCCGCAGAACTCGCTCATGTCGCCTTCGAACAGCAAATTGAATTGCCGGTGGCCTGGACGGATTGGGCCGGCCGCCGGCACGAGACCATCAAGGGCCGCCCGGTGTCGATGCATGCGATGCGTGGCATCTCGGCCCATTCGAACGGTTTTCAGTCTTGCCGCGCCATTCATCTGCTTCAGGTGCTTCTCGGCACGGTGGACGTGCCGGGCGGCTTCCGCTTCAAGCCTCCCTATCCGCGGTCCGCGCCGCCGGGCCCCAAACCAGCCGGCAAGAATGTGAAGCCAATGACGGCGCTCGAGGGCATGCCGCTCGGCTTCGTCTGCGGACCGGAGGACCTGCTGGTCGATGAAGGCGGCAAGCCCATTCGTATCGACAAGGCCTACTCCTGGGATGCGCCGCTTGCAGCACACGGCCTCATGCACACGGTCATCCGTAACGCCTGGGCCGGCGATCCCTACACGATCGACACACTATTCATGTACATGTCGAACATGGCCTGGAACTCGTCGATGAACACGGTCGAGACGATGGCGATGCTGACCGATGTGGATGCATCGGGTGAGTACAAGATCCCGTTCATCATCTATTCCGACGCTTATTATTCAGAGACCGTGCCTTTTGCCGATCTGGTGCTGCCGGATACGACCTATCTCGAGCGTCATGACTGTATCAGTCTGCTCGACCGGCCGATCAGCCACGCCGACGGGCCGGGCGACGCCATCCGCCATCCCGTGGTCGAGCCGGACCGCGACGTCAGGCCGTTCCAGTCGGTGCTGATCGAGCTCGGCGCGCGGCTCGGCCTACCCGGTTTCGTCGACGACGATGGCGCCGCCAAATATCGCGACTATGCCGACTACATCGTCAATCACGAGCGCACGCCAGGTGTCGGTCCGCTCGCCGGCTGGCGCGGAAAGGACGGGACCTCGGTCGGCAAGGGCGAGGTCAATCCCGACCAGTTGCAGCGCTACATCGATAATGGCGGCTTCTGGCACCAGGATTTCGCCGCCGATCAGCGCTACTACAAAATGGCCAACCGCTCGTATCTCGAATTCGCCGAGAGCATGGGCTTCATCCCGAAGGCCGAGCCGATCGTGTTCCAGCTCTATTCCGAGCCGATGCAGCGCTTTCGCCTCGCGGCGCGCGGCCATGGCGGGGTGCTGCCGCCGAAGGCAGAGCGCAGCCGCATCGAGACCTATATGGATCCGCTGCCGTTCTGGTACGCGCCCTTCGAAGAGGCTGCGGTCGATAGCCAAGCCTATCCGCTGCACGCGCTGACGCAGCGGCCGATGCACATGTACCATTCCTGGGGCGGGCAGAACGCCTGGTTGAGACAGATCACCAGCCAGAATCGGCTGTTCGTGCACCAGCGGACCGCCGCCGGCCTCAGGCTTGTCGATGACGACTGGGTGTGGATCGAGAGCATCAACGGCAAAGTCAAGGGGCAGATCAGGCTGATCGACGGCGTCAACGCCGATACGGTGTGGACCTGGAACGCCATCGGCAAACGGCGCGGCAGCTGGGGGCTCAAGGATGACGCGGCCGAATCCAATCGCGGCTTCCTGCTCAACCACATCATCGGCGACCAGACCTCCGCCGATACCAGCGGCAAACGCTATTCGAATTCCGATCCGGTGACCGGCCAGGCGGCGTGGTTCGACCTGCGCGTGCGCATCGTCAAATGCGCGCCCGAAGAAGCTGGCTTCACCGAACCGCAGTTCGAGCGGTTCCGGCAGCCGCCGGGCTTCGAGCCCTCGCCCGACAAACTCAGTTTCGGCGCCGAATTTCGCCGGGAAAGAGAAGCTGCCGAATGACCTGCCTTCCCGCCCATACCGACAAGAAGCTCGGCCTTGTCATCGATCTCGACACCTGCGTCGGCTGCCAGGCCTGCGTTACCGCCTGCAAAGAATGGAACACCGGCGGCCATATGGCGCCGCTAACCGACATCGACCCCTATGGCGGCAATGCCGACGGCGTCTGGTTCAACCGCGTGCACAGTTATGAGCACATGACGGAGATGGGCGGACGCACGGTGAACTTCCCGCGCTCCTGCCTGCACTGCGAGACACCGGCGTGCGTCACGGTCTGCCCGACCGGCGCCTCCTACAAACGGGCGTCGGACGGCATCGTGCTGGTCGACGAGGACAAGTGCATCGGCTGTAAATTGTGCAGCTGGGCCTGTCCCTACGGAGCGCGCGAATTCGACACCGATGTTGGCGTGATGAAGAAATGCACGTTGTGCGTCGACCGCATCTACAACGACAATCTGGCGGAAGAAGATCGTGTGCCGGCCTGCGTCGCCGCCTGTCCGACCAGCGCGCGGCATTTCGGCGATCTGGGCGATCCGGAATCGGCTATCTCACAATTGGTGGCCGAGCGCGGTGGCGTCGACCTGATGCCGGAGATGGGCTACAAGCCGACCAACAAATATCTGCCGCCACGTGCCCACACCTCTCGCGCCGTATCGGTCTCCGCCCCGGGGCTAGAAGCGGTGCGGGCGGAAGGCGGCTTCCTCGGCTGGGTCGACCGCATGCTTTCGAACTGACCCGCGTCTCATGCATCCAGCATTCTCGGTCGTCTTTTTCACCACCGCCACGGGCGCCGGTTACGGCCTGCTCGCGCTGCTTGGCGTGCTCGCCGGACAGGGCTTTATCCCGCCCGATTTCTGGCTTGGCCTCATCGGCATGGGATTGGCGCTTGGCCTGATCTCGGCAGGCCTGCTGTCGTCAGCCGGCCATCTCGGCCGGCCCGAACGCGCCTGGCGTGCCTTCTCGCAATGGCGAAGCTCATGGCTGTCGCGCGAAGGCGTGGCGTCCGTCGTCACCTTCGTGCCGGCGGGACTGTTCGGCATCGGCTGGGTGGTCCTCGGCCGTACGAGCGGCTGGGTGGCTGTCGCCGGGCTGCTCGCTGCCATCGGCGCGGCCGCCACCGTCTGCACCACCGGCATGATCTACGCGTCGTTGAAGCCTATCGCCCAATGGCACAGCCGCTTCACCCTGCCCGGCTATCTGATCTTTTCGGCGATGACCGGCAGCGTACTGCTCAACGCCCTGCTGCAGGGATTTGCCGCAGGCTCGAGTGCGCTTCTGGTGGCTGCCCTGTTGCTGACTGCGCTCGGCTGGGGTTTGAAGCTGGCGACCTGGCGATACAATGACAGGCTGGAGATCCCGACCAATGCCAACACCGCAACCGGGCTCGCCGGCGGCACGGTGCGGTCGATCGAGTGGCCGCATACGGAAGAAAACTATCTGCTCAAGGAAATGGGTTTTCGCATCGCGCGCAAGCACAGCGCTAAACTCCGCCAGATCACGCAGGTGCTGGCCTTTGCTTTGCCCGCGTTGCTGCTGGTCGCGGCGTTCGCCTTGCCGTGGCCCTATGCGGCAGCACTGTCGATACTCGCCGCAATCGCCCAACTCGCCGGAATGCTGGTCGAGCGCTGGCTGTTCTTCGCCGAGGCCAAGCACACCGTCACTTTGTACTACGGCAGGTAGGTTCAGCCCGGCCTGAGCATCGCGTGCGAAATCGCGAAGATGCGTTCGGCGCCAAGCATGTAGGCCATCAGCGTTTCGCGCTTGAACAGTCCCAGATAGGCGCGATCGAGCACGTTGAGCGAGCCGGTATAGGCGCCGAAAGCCGGCATGATCATGCGGCTGCCATCACCGGCAAAGCAGCGCCGCCGCACGGAGCGGCCTTGCTGCACGATGCGGGCGCAAGGGTGCAGGTGGCCTGATATCTCGCCTTCCACTCTCACCGCCGAAGGCTCGTGCCGGAAGAGTAGTGAGCCTATGGCCAGCTCGCGCACGGTCTCGCCGGGCAGGTCGGCCGGTGCTTCAGGATCATGGTTCCCGGCGACCCAGAACCAGTCGCGCCCGACCATCAGCCCTTCCAGCCTTTCGCGAAAGCTCGCGTGCATACGCGCTGCGCCGCCGCCATCGTGAAAACTGTCGCCCAGGCTGATGACGATCGCGGGCTGATAATCGGCGATCACCGCCTGCAGCCGCAGCAGCGTCGCGCCGGTGTCGTAAGGTGGGACCAGCGTGCCGCGCCTGGCCAGTGATGAGCCTTTTTCCAGATGCAGGTCGGATACCGCCAGAAGCCGGAATTCGGGAAAATAGAGCACGCCGCGACAGTCGCAGATCGCGCGTTCGCCGGCGATACGGACAGCGCCCGCATCCGCCAGAGGCGCAGCCATGGCGAGCGCGACAGTCATTTCGTCCCCATGGCCTCCTCGACCAGCGTGGCTGCATCCATCAGCAGCGTGTCATCGGCCTCGCCGTGCACCGGCATTTTGCCGATCTCGAGCATGATCGGCACGGCGAGCGGCGATATCTGCTCGAGGTTCTTATGCATGATTCGACCTTGGACGCGCGAGAGCATCTCGGCAAGTCTGCTGACATCCAAGAGACCGGTCGCGGCATCGGCCCGCGTCGCCTGCAAAAGGATATGGTCGGGCTCGTGGCTGCGCAGCACGTCGTAGATGAGATCCGTCGACACGGTTACCTGGCGGCCGCTCTTCTCCTGCCCCGGGT
Source organism: Mesorhizobium sp. WSM4830 (assembly GCF_055811495.1). Lineage (NCBI taxonomy): Bacteria > Pseudomonadati > Pseudomonadota > Alphaproteobacteria > Hyphomicrobiales > Phyllobacteriaceae > Mesorhizobium > Mesorhizobium sp. WSM4830. Next base: position 168,257 of record NZ_JBVVQI010000007.1, read on the forward strand.
GGCGTTTCTCGATCAACCCCGAGATCAGCGCGCAATTGCGAAAGGTGCGCTTCAAGAGCCAACTGCCGGCGAGCCAGGCTTCGAGGTCGTCGCCCAGCATGTCCTGATCGAATAGCTGAGCCAGCGACGGTTTCTTCGCCCTGAACATATGGCCCATATCGGCCAGCGACCATATGGCAAGCGCATAGTCGGTGGCGACGAAGCCGAGCGGCTTGGCTCCCGCCCTGTCGAGGCGGCGGGTGAGCAGCATGCCGAGCGTCTGGTGCGCCAGCCTACCCTCGAATGGATAGGCCACCAGATAGTAGCGGTTGCCACGCGGAAAGGTCTCGATCAGCAGATCGTCGCGTTTCGGCAGTACCGACTTGTCGGCCTGGAAGCGCAGCCAGTCTGCGACCTGCTCCGGCAACTTCTTCCAGCGCTGCGGATCGTCCAGCATGGCGCGGACCTGTTCGGCCAGGTACGTCGAAAGCGGGAATTTGCCACCACCGTAATACGGCACCTTGGCGTCGCTGCCGGGCGCGTTCGAGACGAAGCACTCATTCTCGCGGATGCCTTCGAAACGCAGCACCTTGCCAGCGAACATGAAGGTATCGCCGTGCGTCAGCGTCTCGAGGAAGGCCTCCTCAATCTTGCCCAGAACCCGGCCGCCACGCGAAGCCGCGCCTCTGCTGCCAGCCTGCACGTAGCGGACGTTGAGCGCCGGCACTTCGATGATGGTGCCGACATTCAGCCGGTATTGCTGGGCGACGCGAGGATTTGAGACCCGCCACAGCCCGTCCCTGTTGAGACGAATACGGGCGTAGCGTTCGTAGTTCTTCAGCGCATAGCCGCCGGTGGCGACGAACTCGACGACGCGATCGAATGTCGGCCGATCGAGATCGGCATAGGGTGCAGCCGTCCGCACTTCCTCGAACAGCGCATCGGCATGGAACGGCGCACCACAGGCGCAGCCCAGCACGTGCTGCGCCAGCACGTCGAGACCGCCGTTGACCAGCGGCGGCGTATCCTGGGCACCGAGATAATTGGCGTCGAGCGCCGCCCTGCATTCCAGCACCTCGAAGCGGTTGGCCGGAATCAGGATCGCCTTGGACGGCTCGTCCATACGGTGGTTGGCGCGGCCGATGCGCTGCGCCAGCCGGCTGGCACCTTTCGGCGCGCCGACATGGACGACCAGGTCGACATCGCCCCAGTCGATGCCGAGGTCGAGCGTCGATGTGGCGACGATGGCGCGCAGGGCGTTTTCGCCCATCGCTTTCTCCACGCGCCGGCGCTGGGCGACATCAAGCGAGCCGTGATGCAGCGCGATCGGCAAGGTGTCCTCGTTTACCCGCCACAACTCCTGGAACAGCAACTCCGCCTGGCTGCGCGTGTTGACGAACAGCAGGGTTGTCTTGTGGCGCTTGATCTCGTTGTAGATCTCCGGTGTTGCGTAGCGGGCCGAATGTCCCGCCCACGGCACGCGCTCCTCCGAATCGAGAATGGAGATCTCGGGCTTGGCGCCGCCAGTGACGATGATCAGTTCGGCCATCGGCCCCGGTGGATTCTGGCTGACCAGCCAGCGCCGCAATTCGTCGGGCTCGGCGACCGTCGCCGACAGGCCTATCGTCTGCAGGGCGGGCACAAACGAGCGCAGCCGGGCCAGCCCGAGCGACAGGAGATGCCCGCGCTTGGAGGTCACCAGCGAATGCAATTCGTCGAGCACGACATAGCGCAGGTCCTCGAAGAAGCGCCTGGCATCGGGCGCGGCAATCAGCAGCGCCAATTGCTCGGGCGTGGTCAGGAGAATGTCGGGCGGTGCCAGCTTCTGCCGCTGGCGCTTGTGTGCGGGCGTGTCACCGGTGCGTGTCTCGACGGTGACCGGCAGCCCGATTTCTTCGACGGGTTTGCCGAGATTGCGCTCGATGTCGACGGCCAGCGCCTTCAGCGGCGAGATGTAGAGTGTGTGGATGCCTCGGTGCGCCTGCCCCGGCCTTCTCCTCGGCCGGCCAGCCAGTTCGGTCAGCGATGGCAAGAACCCGGCCAGCGTCTTGCCGGCGCCGGTCGGCGCGATCAGCAATACCGACTGCCCGCTCTGGGCCTTGGCCAGCAAATCGATCTGGTGGGCGCGCGGCGACCAGCCCTTTTCCGCAAACCATTTGACAAATGGCTCGGGCAGGACGACGGCGGCATTCTGTTCGGCAAGGCGCGGCTGCTCTGTCACGCGCCAGAGGTAGCGCGGTGACGCGCAATCGCCAAGCAGAATCAGAACAAAAGGTGATCGATTCGCATTACGGCCGGCGAAACCCGGTCGGTCCGCCATAGAGATAGCCGATACGGGCGACCGCCTCCCTCAGTCCTTCACGCGACACCAGCATGGTGTGGCCGTTGGCGTGGATCATGGTCTCCGGGTCCGTCATGATCGCGACGTGGCCTTTCCAGAAGACCAGGTCGCCGCGCCGCAACCCGGCAAAATCCGGCCCGGGGTCGAGCGGTTCACCAATGGTCGCCGCCTGCATGTCGGTGTCGCGCAGCACTTGCCTGCCAGCCATGTGCATTGCAAGTTGCACGAGACCGGAACAATCGATGCCGAATCCGGAGACGCCGCCCCACAGATAGGGCGTGCCGAGAAACGCCTCGGCGACCGCAACATAGTCGGCGGCGGCCTCGGCGACCGGCCTGAGGTGACCCGAGATGACCGCTTGGCCGGACGGCAACAGCGCATAATGCGTGCCGCGCGTTTCGGCTGAGCCCGTCACCGCCACCAATGACCCCATCGAGAGCTGCCCGCTCACCGGGAACCGCAAATCCGGTCCCGGATAGAGGAAAGTGCGCGGCACCGAGATAACATGGGTAGGCGCATGCTCCCGATCGCCCAGCACGGTGTCCGCGACATAGCCGACATAGCCGTCGCGCTCGGCCTGTATCCAGGCCCAGCCCTCAACGTCCTCGAAGACAAGGACGTCTTCGCCGAACAGAAGCTGGGTATCGACGCCGGCGTCCGGCCGCGGCGCCTTGCGGATGTCGGCGACGGAGGCGGTGATGCGAGCCGGCCGGCCGGCGACGAAACGGTCGGCGGAAACCTCGCCTCTCAGCCTGGCGTCGGCGAGATCGGAGCGGAAGGCATGGAGGCGGGCATCCCTGGCGGTCAAATCGGCAACTCGTTCAAATGGGCAACTTGGTCAAATGGGCAACTCTTGGGCTCTGGCAATGATAACATCGCCAAAGCGCTCGACAAAGAGCGCGCCTTCGACTGTGCGCCTGACCAGCACGTTGCGCTTGTCGAGCTCGTCGCGATGGCGCGACACCAGTTTCAGCGCGCCCATCGTATCGAGCGCACGGGTGATCACCGGCTTCGTGACGTTGAGGCGGGCGGCGAGCCCGCGCACCGTGTGCGGCGGCGGATCGAGATAGATGGTGAACAGGATCGCCGTCTGGCGCATGGTGAGATCAGGCGCGTCGTCACGCACCTCGGACAGCACCACCTGTTGCCATAGTCGCAAGGCCTGGCTTGGACGCATGATAATCGACATCCGTCCAGCATGACGGAAAATTGTTTCGGTTCCGTTTCAGTCAATACCTTCGTCGGCTATGCCCGAGAATCAGCCGTAGCGGTTCGAAATGACCTGCTCCAGCGCCCGGATGCCTTGCGCTTCGCCACCGGCAAGGCCGTGCGGGCGATCGGACGGGTTCCAGGCGAAGATGTCGACATGCGCCCAAGCGGCGGTCTTTTCGACGAAGCGCTTCAGGAACAACGCCGCGGTGATCGAGCCGGCGAAACCGTCCGACGTGACGTTGTTGATGTCGGCCACCTTCGACGCCAGCTTGGCGTCATAGGGCTTCCACAACGGCATGCGCCATAGCGGATCCTCGACCGCAACGGAGGCGTCCGCCAGCTCGGATGCAAGCGCCTCGTCACCGGTATAGAACGGCGGCAGGTCGGGACCGAGCGCAACACGGGCAGCGCCTGTCAGCGTCGCCATATCGACCAGCATCTGCGGCTCTTCGTCATCGGCCAAGGCCAAGGCATCGGCGAGCACCAGCCGCCCCTCGGCGTCGGTGTTGCCGATTTCTACGGTGATGCCCTTGCGGCTGGCCAGCACGTCGCCGGGCCGGAAGGCATTGCCGGCAATCGAATTCTCGACTGCGGGGATGAGCACGCGCAGCCGGACCTTCAGCCCGGTGGCCATGATCATGGAGGCGAGGCCAAGCACGTTGGCAGCGCCACCCATGTCCTTCTTCATCAAAAGCATGCCCGAGGAAGGCTTGATGTCTAGACCGCCTGTATCGAAGCAGACGCCCTTGCCGACCAGCGTTATCTTGGGGGCATTCTTCGGCCCCCAAATCATGTCGATCAGGCGGGGCGCGTCGGCCGAAGCTCGACCGACGGCGTGGATCATCGGAAAGTTGGCGGTAAGAAGATCGTCACCTTTGGTCACCGATATTTCGGCCTTGTGCGTCGCGGCCAAGGTCCTGGCGGCCTTCTCCAAATGCCCGGGGCCCATATCGCTGGTCGGCGTGTTGACCAGATCGCGCGCCAGAAAAATGCCATCGGCGAGGCGGCGGATGCGGGCGCCGTCGGTGCCTGCCGGCAGCGCGAGGCGAAGCGTCTTGCCTGGCTTCTTGCCGTAGCGGGTGAAGACATAGCCGCCGAGCGCCACGGCGAGTGCCGTAAGCTCGGGCTTGGCCGGTGCGGACGCAAAATGCCAGTCGCCTTCGGGCAAGGCTCTCGCTAGTGCGCCGATGGCCAGTGCGCCCTCGCCATCACCGGTGCCGAACAGGGCTCCGGTAATCGCACCGTTGTCGCCAGGCACGATCAGCGTCCTGCCGGCCTCGCCGGAAAAGCCGTTGGCCTTGGCCCAGGCGACCGAGGATGGCGCAAGGCCCGCCGCCGCCAGAGCACCCTTGGCCACCAGATGGACCGGCAGCGCACTGCTCAATTCTTTCTCGACGAGTTCGACAGGCATTCGCTGGTCTCCGGGCTTCCGAGTCGGCGTTTCTTAACACTCCGTTAGGGTTAACAGAATATTTCTGCGGGAGGGAAGATGACCACGCAAATGGTCACGCGCATAAACGGAGCCCTGGTGCCGATGCCGACCAACCGCAGGATGAACGCCAGTGCACATAGGCTGATCACCACAGCGTTGATGATGGTGCTTGCCGCAGGCGTCGCCGGCTGCGGAACCAGCAAATTGACGACTGGCTCGATTTCTCGTCCAAGCGGCAAGCCGCTGGAAACAATGTCGGCGGGCGAACTGCACAACGCTACGATGGCGCTCGGCCAGTCCTATTCGAAAAACCCCAGCGACAAGCGGACCGCGACAAACTATGCCGCGGCGCTGCAGATGGACGGCGACGCAGACCAGTCGCTTGCGGTGATGCGCAAGCTGGCGATCGCCTTGCCGAAGGACCGCGACGTGCTCGCCGCCTATGGCAAGGCGCTAGCCGCCAACGGTCAGTTCGAGCCGGCTCTCGATGCCGTGCGCCGCGCCCAGACGCCCGAATATCCTGACTGGAAACTGGTATCGGCCGAAGCTGCCATTCTCGACCAGCTCGGCCAAAAGGACGAGGCGCGCCAAGGCTATCGCAAGGCGCTTGACCTCAGGCCGAACGAACCGTCGATCCTTTCCAATCTCGGCATGTCGTACGTGCTGGAAGGTGATTTGCGCACGGCCGAAACCTATATGCGCTCGGCCGCCCAGCAGCCGAATGCAGACAGCCGCGTCCGCCAGAACCTGGCGCTGGTCGTCGGTCTGCAAGGCCGTTTCGACGAGGCCGAGAAGATCGCCTCGCAAGAGCTGTCGCCGGATCAGGCGCAGGCCAATGTCGCTTACCTGCGCCAGATGCTGGCGCAGCAGAATGCCTGGAGCCAGCTCAAGGACCAGGACAAGGCAAAGCCCGCCACCAACTGACCGCTTCGAGCGCCGAACCGGCGCGAGAATTCCGCAACATGTCAAACGCAAAGAGCCGCGCTGCACCGGCAGCGCGGCCCTGAATCATATCAGCTTTGTGGCGACGCCGCTGGCGCTACTCGCTGCTGGATTTCGGCTGGTCGCCAAAGATGCCGCGCTGGCTGACCTGGATGCCGGCGGGACCCAGAATGATGGCGAACAGCACCGGCAGGAAGAACAGGATCATCGGCACGGTGAGCTTGGGCGGCAAGGCCGCGGCCTTCTTCTCGGCGGCATTCATGCGCATGTCGCGGCTTTCGGCGGCCAGCACGCGCAGCGCATGCGCCACGGGCGTACCGTAGCGCTCAGCCTGAACCAACGCCTGGGACACCGACCTGACGGATTCGAGGCCAGTTCGGCTTGCAAGGTTCTCGTAGGCCTGCTTGCGCTCCTGCAGATAGGAAAGCTCGGCGTTGGTCAGGATGAACTCTTCCGCCAATGCCACCGATTGCGCGCCGATCTCATCGGCGACCTTGCGGAGCGCCGCTTCCACCGACATGCCGGACTCGACGCATATCAGCAACAGGTCGAGCGCGTCCGGCCACGCCATCTGAATCGACTGCTTGCGCTTGGTAGCGCGGTTGTTGACGTAGAGCACCGGCGCGTAGAACCCCGCATAGGCTACCACGATGCACACGAACAGCTTCACGAAAAGCGGCTGCTCGGGCAATCCTCCGAGCACGAACAGATACATCGCCGCCAATGCAAAGCCGATGAAGGGCAGGACGAGACGGAAGAAAAGGAAGCGTGTCAGCGGATTTTGCCCGCGAAAACCCGCCACTTTCAATTTCTGCAAGGTACCTTCATCCGCCAGCGCACGCCTGAGATCCAGGCGATCGACAATATTGCGCATGCCGACCGACTGTTCTTCGCGCAGGCCCTTGCGTCGGCGGTCGGCTTCGACTGCCAGCCGCGCACGCTGCTTGGCGCGCAGCTCATCGCGCTCCAGCGCCACGGATTTCATGCGCGCCTTGAGCTGGTTTCCGCCAAAGGCGGGCAGCAGCGTGAAGACGGTCGCAAACACCGCAATGCCGACCAGCAGTGCGATCAGCAGAGACGGATCGGTGAGAGTTCTGATGACGTGATCGGTCATACGCGAGTCCTAGACTTCGAAGTTCATCATCTTGCGCATTACCAGGACGCCCATCGACATCCAGATGCCGGAACAACCGAGGATCAGATGGCCGGTGCTGGTGGTGAAGAGGGGCATGATGTAGTTCGGGCTCGTCAAATAGACGAGAAAGGCGACGACGAAAGGCAAGGCGCCGATGATCACGGCGGATGCCTTGGCTTCCATGGACAACGCCTGGACCTTGGCTTTCATTTTCTTGCGGTCGCGAAGCACGCGCGATAGATTGCCCAGCGCTTCGGAAAGATTGCCGCCGGCCTGAGACTGAATCTGGATGACGATGCCGAAGAAGCTCGCCTCGGTGCACGGCATCGTTTCTGGCATGCGCATGGCCGCGTCGGGGATCGACAAACCCATTTGCTGCGAATCGACGATGCGGCGGAACTCGGTCTTGACCGGCTCGGGGGACTCGTTGGCGATCAGGCGCACGGCATCGTTCAGCGGCAGACCGGATTTTACCGCACGCACGATGATATCGAGCGCGTTCGGAAATTCGTTGAGGAACGCCTTGACGCGGCGCGCGCGGCGAAACGAGACGAACCAGCGGGGCAGACCCAAGACGCCGACCAGCAGCGCAGCCGGCAAGACCAGCAGTGGTGCGCCGATGAAATAGACAACAGCCGTCAAGACGACGCCGCAGACCGCCGAGTAGACATAGAAGCGCTCAAGCGAGATCTTCATGCCGGCCTGACGGATTTGGATCTTCAGCGGTGGCTTCTTGACCAGGCTCTGATTGGACTTTTGCTTTTGATCGAGATCTTTCAGCGAATCCTGGACGGACTTGCGACGCTTGGCCGCTTCCGCCACGCGATCACGCGAAGCCTTGACGACGGAACGATCCGTCTCGGCGGTCTTGATCGAATCAAGCCGCTTGCCGACCTGCTTCTCGGTGCTGATCCGGTTGAACAGGAAAGCATAGGCGACAGCGCCGGCGCTGAAGCCGGCGAGCACGACGAATGCCAATACAGTGCCGTCAATTCCGAACATCGACCCTGGCCCTCACGCTTCCAGACGGATCAGTCAGCGCGTTTCTCCATCGCCTCGAGCGCAACCGCGAGGCGCTGCTCCTCACCGTAATAGCGGGCGCGCTCCCAGAAATGCGGACGGCCGATGCCAGTCGACACGTGCTCGCCCAGCAGCCTGCCGTTCGCGTCCTCGCCCTTGATGTTATAGAGAACGATGTCCTGGGTGATGATGACGTCGCCTTCCATGCCGATCACCTCGGTGATGTGGGTGATACGCCGCGATCCGTCGCGCAGGCGTGCAGCCTGTATGATCACGTCGATGGAGCCGACGACGATTTCGCGCACGGTTTTTTGCGGCAGCGTATAGCCGCCCATGGCGATCATCGACTCAATACGGTTGAGGCATTCGCGCGGGCTGTTCGAGTGGATCGTTCCCATCGAGCCGTCATGGCCGGTGTTCATCGCCTGCAGCAGGTCGAACACTTCGGGTCCGCGCACTTCGCCGACGATAATGCGTTCGGGGCGCATGCGCAGACAGTTCTTGACCAGGTCGCGCATGGTCACTTCGCCCTCGCCTTCGAGGTTGGGCGGACGGGTTTCGAGACGCACCACATGCGGCTGCTGCAATTGCAGCTCAGCTGAGTCTTCGCAGGTGATGACGCGTTCCTCGCGGTCGATATAGTTGGTCAGGCAATTGAGCAGCGTCGTCTTGCCTGAGCCGGTACCGCCCGAGATGACAATGTTGCAGCGGACACGGCCGATGATCTTGAGAATCTCGGCCCCTTGCGGCGAAATCGAGCCGAACTTGACCAGCTGGTCGAGCGTCAGCTTGTCCTTCTTGAACTTGCGGATGGTAAGTGCGGTGCCGTCGATAGCCAGGGGCGGTGCGATGACGTTGACACGGGAGCCATCAGGAAGACGCGCATCGCAGATCGGGCTTGATTCATCGACGCGGCGGCCAACCTGGCTGACGATACGCTGGCAGATGTTGAGGAGCTGCTGGTTGTCGCGGAAACGGATGCCGGTCTGCTCGACCTTGCCGTTGACTTCGATGTAGACGTTCTTGGCGCCATTGACCATGATGTCGGCAATATCGTCGCGGGCAAGCAGTGGCTCCAGCGGCCCGTAGCCCAAAACGTCGTTGCAGATATCCTCGAGAAGCTCTTCCTGCTCGGCGATGGACATCGCGAAATTCTTGATCGCGATGATGTCGTTGACAATGTCGCGGATTTCCTCGCGCGCGCTTTCGGGATCGAGTTTGGCCAGCTGCGACAGATCGATCGTATCGATGAGTGCGGCGAAGACCTGGCTTTTGGTGTCGTAGTAGGTTTCACTCTTTTGGCGCTGGATAGTTTTCGGCTCCGGGGCCAATGGCGGCGGCTCGACCGCACGGCGAACCGCCGGCGCGGCAGGCGCGCCGGATGGCGGCAGCGCCGCCGGCCTGGCAGTTACAGCCGCTTCCACAGGGTTGGCGGCCGCCGGCGCAGCAGGTGCGGGTGCTGGCTGACGGAATTCCGGAATGGTCCGGTTGCCGTCGTCGCTGCCTCTTTTACCAAACATGATCGCTTACCAATTCCACCGCTGAGGCATCACTTCTTGTTGCGCGAAAGCTTGCCGATCAGGTTGCCGAGGCCAGCCTTTTTCTTCACCTTGATTTCGCTGCGCCCTGTCAGCACATGGGCGATCTCGTTGATCGTGGCGACGACCGGACTCTTGGCATCCATTTCACCGAGCATACGTCCATTATTGGCAGCATTTCCGAACAAAAGCGGCTCGAACGGGATGATCGACATCGGCGAAAGGCCGAGCGATTCGGAGAAGTCGGACGGCGTAATCTCGGGACGTTTCGGCACACCGGCCTGGTTTATTACAAGCTTTGGCGCAGGATCGTTCGGACGAAGCCGCTTCAGCATGTCGACCAGGTTCTTTGTGTTGCGCAGATTGGCCAGTTCGGGCGTCGCCGTGATGACGATCTCGTCGGCCTTGACCAGCGTGTTCTTGGTCCAGCCGGCCCAGACGTGGGGAACATCAAGCACGAGGAGCGGCGCGCTACGCTGGGCTATGTCGATAAGCTGGGTGAAGGCGTCAGGATCGAAATCGTAGACCCGCTCCAGGGTCGAAGGTGCCGCAAGCAGCGACAAGTGCTCGGCGCATTGGGCGAGCAGCCGGTCGAGATAGACCTCGTCGACGCGTTCCGGCGAGAAGACCGCCTCGGCAATGCCTTGCGCCGGGTCCTGGTCGAAATTGATATTGGCCGTTCCGAAGGCGAGGTCGAGATCGGCGACAACCACTTCGGATTTGAAAAGGGACGACATGGCCCAGGCCACATTATGGGCTATGGTTGAGGAGCCGACGCCGCCCTTGGCGCCGATGAACGCAATCGAGCGGCCGATCGGCTCAGCTTCCGGATCAACGAAGATCGAAGACACCACGCTGACGATGTCGGCCATCGATACGGGCGCGATGACATATTCGGAAATGCCCGAACGGATGAGTTCGCGGTACAGGCCGACATCGTTGTAGTGGCCGACAACCACCACCTTGGAGGTCGGATCACAATGCTCGGAGAGCTGTGCGAGTTGTTCCAGCAACAGCTTCGGCTCGCTGCGCGATTCAAGCAGGATCAGGTTCGGTGTCGGCGCCGACTGATAGAATTCGATGGCGGTGGGGATGCCCCCCATATGCACCTTCAGATGGGCCTTGGCCATGCGGCGATCCTCGCCGGCGCGCTCGACCGGATTGGCTACGCCTTCGGTCTCGCAAAATGCCTGGATCGAAATGCGCGGGATCGGCCGCAACGCCTGCATCGCGGCAATATCCTGCTCCGAGGTTTCGCCGCCCGGTACCTCTGTGTCATAGGCAAGATTGCTCATTGTCATCACTTTCCGTGACTTGCGCGGCTTAGGGTTTGTTGAGCCTCAACACTCGTTAATATTCGACTTCCGAATTGCCGAGGAATTCGTCCGAGATACCTCTGTCACGATAGACGTCGATCACCGCGCCGCGATTTTCCGCGTCGATCGGCGTCGGCTTGCGTGGCCCGATCAGATCGGACGGATTGGCCATCTGGGCAGCCAGGTTGTTCTGATACGAACAGCCGAAATCGGCATAGTGCTTGTTTTCCGAAGTCTGCAGCAGGTCTTCGGGCCAGCGCCCGCATTTATCCGTCTGAGCCTTCACCGAGACGTAGGCAACACGGACCGGTGCGGACGCTTCGGCCGAGACAGACTGATAGGACCGCAAGGCGATCCGCTTCCGGCTGATGCCGCTGGCTATGGCCAGCCTGGCGAAATCGCGGCCGGCCGCTGCCGCTGCGATTTCGTTGGCTGAGCCGCTCGGAATCTCAATCGTCAGCACCGGGGCCGCGCTCCTGTCGTATCCGTCCAGGAAGCCCAGGAGTGTGTCACGCTGGGATCTGGTCATACCACGGTCGCCGGCGCCGACCGGAAGATCGATCTTCTGTATCTTCTCGGCTATGACGATCGGATGGGTGGTGCGATAATCGTCCGGTATGGCACCTACCGTGACGCTGTCGCGATTGGCGCAGCCGGCCAGCAATGCCGCCACCGCGATCGCTATTATGGGAACGGCCGGCCGCCAGATTCGCGAATGGACTGACCGCGTCGCGGTGATCGCCTGCGCCTTCGATGTTGCCTTAGACATGACCGCTTCCCCGCTTACTTGTAGATAAAGCCGACAACGCCGTGGTAACGGCCGTTGGGCTTGTCGGTCTGCATGGTGCCGTAGACACGGTTGACGCGGCCAAGGAAAATGCCGGCGCCATCGCTGGCGGCGTTGAAATTGTCATCCGGCTTGGCAAGATCGTTGCGCGCCACCGGCTTCACCAGATAGGGCGTTATGATGATGACGAGCTCGGTCTCGTTGCGAACGAAATCCCTGCTGCGGAACAGCGCGCCAAGCACTGGAATCTTTGTCAGACCGGGCAAGCCGTTGACGGCTTGCCTGAGATCATCGCGGACAAGGCCGGCAATCATCATCGAGCCGCCCGAAGGCAGTTCCACTGTTGTGTCGGCCAAGCGCTTGCGGAGCGACAGGGCATTCATGCCCGGGCTTGTTACACCTTCGGACAAAGACACAGACCCCTCCGTTGTCGGCTCGGAAACCGAGGTTCTGACTTTCAGGCTGATACGGCCGGGAGACAGCACCACCGGCTGGAATTCCAGGCCAATGCCGTATTCGATCTTCTCGATCGAATACGTCTTCAGACCGGTCTGGTTATCGTTTGATACGGCTTGGGAAACGCTGGTCACCATGTTGTATTCGCCGCCAACCTTGAAGGTCGCCTTCTCGCCGGATACGGCCGTCAATGTTGGTTCGGCGAGGGTTTTCATGACGCCGGACTGTTCCATGGCATTGATGTAGGCCTGCAGCGTCGAGCTCCCGATAGCGAGGCCCGAGTTCGACAGCGACTTGCCCAAACCAGTGAAATTGTCGCTTACCGCGCCCCAGCTGATGCCGTTGCTGCTGCCGTTGCCCACCATGTTGACGCCGAGCTGCTTCATCACCGAGCGGCTGACTTCCGCGACCGTCACCTTCAGCGTCACTTGGTCGTCGCCGATAATCTGCAGCAGGTTGACGATCTTGCTGACGCGGCGCTCGGCATCCGGGTTATCGATCGCGACGCCGGCTTCAGCCGAACCGCCGGCAGCGGTCTGCGAATATTGACCCGTGGTCGCCTCGCCGCCGGACACGAAGATGTTCGCCAGATCAGCCGCGCGCTTGGCGTCCAGAGGAGTGTCAACGGTTCCGGTCAGAACGACGTTGTCGTTCAGCAACTCGACCTTGACCTCCGATGACGGGATGAAGCGCTTGATGTAATCCTCCAGCCCGGCGACGTCACGTTCGACCGCTAGGTCAAGGCTGACGATCTGCTCGCCATTCGGGCCAAAGACGAAGATATTGGTCTCGCCGACCGCCTTTCCAAACAGATAGATGCGCCTGGCGGTGCGGGTCACCGCGTCGGCTACAGCGGGGTTGGCGACGAGAATGTCGTAGGCATCACTCGGGAGGTCGATGACCACCGACTTGTTCAGTCCAAGCTTGACCCGCTGGGTGGCGGTCGAAGCCGTAACCCTGGCATTGCCCGCCGCACTGGCATCGAGGATGCCATATGCATTCGTTCCAAGGAGAAACAGGCCGATCGCCGCAGCCAGCGTGAGCGGCAGTTTGGTTTTTAGACTCATTTCCTTGCCCCCACTTCGGAAACTTCGCCCGACTTGATCAACCGCACCGTTCCGCGCCGGCCATTGCCGGAAACCAGGTAGTCGGCTTCGCCCACATTCTTGTCCTGGCTATCCTTGATCGAGCGCAGCGCCAATGTCAGGCGATCTGCCATCTGCTGTGCGACGGTGATGATCTCTGACTGCTGCGGCGTCAATTCCAGGGTGGCGGTCTGGCCCACCCTGGTCTTCTTGCCTTCCTCGTCTTCCTGAATGGTCTGGTCGATCGCCAGGACGCGAATATTCTTGAGAATAGTTTCGGTCGTGAAGCCCGAACCACCGCCATTGGCGGGATCGGCTCTGCGGGTCATGATGACGTCGACGAAATCGTTGGGAAGAATAAAGCCACCGGCCGAGGTGTCGGCCGAGATGCTTGTGGCAACAGCCCGCATGCCGGAGGGCAGGATCGACGACATGAAGCTTTGCCCCTCACCGATCAGCTTCGAGCGCCGCAGCGGTTCGCCGGCGTAGAGCGCCACGCGGGCGACGGCGCCCTTCAGCTTGTCCAGCGCTTCAGGCTCGGCGGCGCGGGTGATGAAATTTGCGTTGATGCCGGCGGACGGCCATGACTCCCAGGAAATGTTGTTTTCAAGCGGACTGCCCATCGGAACGTCGCCGGAAAGAACAAGCACATCCTGCAGTGCGATCGTCGGCGCCTGAGGACCGGAATCGACAACCGGAGGCGGCGGAGCCACGACCATGTTCTTCGCGACATAGCCTGCACCACCGGCCGCGGCTATCGCCACGCTCAGAATAATCAATCGGGATGCTGGCATCTGTCCGAACCTCGCCTTGGCAAACCACGTAGCCAAGCGGGACTTTGCAGCGGCAATCGTCAAAACAAGGTTAATGTTATACTTACGATCGTGATTAATTTAACGTTTACATAAATTAGATCGACAAGCCCGGCCCGAAGGAAAACGTGGCCAACTCGCCTGCTCGGCGCCAACGGCGTAAAGCGAAATTCAGCCCGCCAGCCTGGTAAGTGCCCAGGCCATCAATGGCGAGTCGGAATAGGTGAGCAGACCGCCAACGCCAAGCGCGATGCCGTACGGAACGCCGGTCGCCTCATCGGCGAAATGGCGCAGGAACGGATTGTGGCTTGTGACGGCGGCAAGCGGCGACTTTCGATAGGCGAGGATGGCTAGCGTCAGCAGGCCGCCGATGAATGTCGAGGCGACGAGGTACTCGATGAGATGGATGTTCAGTCCCATCCACATAGCAGTGGCAGCCAGAAGCTTGGCGTCGCCACCGCCCATGCCGCCCAGCGCGAACAGGCCGAACGTCACCGCGAGAACCAGGCCGGCGGCGGCGAAATGCCAGCCATAGGTGACCCAGTCCATGCCGGTCAAAGGCGCAGCCAAGGCGAACACAACCACAAGCAACACCGGCACGCGATTGGCGATCGTCATCGAAAGCATATCGGAGATCGCGGCAAAAAGCATGCAGAACGGAAACACGACGAAGATCACGGCTTCAAGCATCGGCGCGCCTGTGGTCAAATTGCATCTGGCCCTCAGCCTAGTCACATTCGCTTAACGATTGATGAGGCCCGAATTTCAAATCGTGCCGGGACTAAAGACTAAATAAGGGCCGCCAGTGCGGCGGCCCTTATTTGGAGAACAAGCGAACCTGTTACGATCAGCTACCGCTCACCTTAGTGGAGATGGTGCTGAACTTGGCGTTCAGCGCGTTGCCGAGCGAGCCGGCGCCGACCATGATGGCAAGCGCGATAAGGGCGGCGATCAGACCGTATTCGATAGCGGTCGCGCCGGATTCGTCCTTCACAAAACGTGCGATGAGGTTAGACATTCGAGCTCCTACTCCAATTGTTACAGCACTTCCGTCAACTTCTCTTGGTGGCTGATCGGATACTGCGAATCTAAGGAGAAGCTGTTTCAATCGGCTTAATAAACAGGCTTACCGATTCCTTTCCCGCTTCGACGACATTGCGTGGTTAACCCAGAACTAAAATACCCGCCGCTGGGCCCACGGGCTGACAAAAGGCGCAAAAGGCGCAATTCGGCAAAGACGTTCCAGCCGTGCCGGCTGGGCCCAATGCCGGTTCCGGCTTAATCCTGAACTCCAGCCGCTTAACGGTTGGTTCACCAATCTCGTTCATGTTCTGTTGAACAGTTTGCCAGGGGGCGCCTCAATGGCCGGGCCGAGATCATCATTTCCAGTTGCCGTGCTTTTTGCCGCAGCGGCTTTCGCCTTTCCAGCCAAGGCCGGCGCCGGCATCGAGGTGACGATGAACCAGGCAAAAATTATCAAATTGTCGCGCGCCGCCGATACGATTGTCGTCGGCAATCCGGCGATCGCCGACGCCTCCGTGCAGGACGCATCGACCATCGTACTGACCGGCAAGGGATTTGGCGTCACCAATCTCGTCGTCCTCGACCAAGAGGGTAACCCGATCGTCGATGAGCAAATAACCGTCGTGCGCCAGGCAGCATCGTCGGTGCGCATCTATCGGCGTTCCGAAGTACAGACCATGTCCTGCGCGCCATATTGCGAAAGCTCGTATAAGAGCGATGCCGAGAAGGCCTCTGAAGCCGAAATGAGCGCCGGGCATTAGCTAGCCGACGTCTCCGCCTTTGACGGGAACGTGCTTCGGTTATCGCCGGGTTAAGGCCTTCCCATTGAATTTAACGGTCATTCCAACCGGACTTCAATCGGTTCCGACTAAGGGTGGGACCGATACAGAAGCGGCATCGGCGGGCAGAGGACATGAGCAAGGCAGGACGAGCAGGTTTTCCAAGACGGTTTCTGGGCGACCGCCGCGGGAGCACGGCGATCGAATTCGCCATGCTTGCAATTCCTTTCGCGCTTCTTGTCTTCGCCATCCTGGAGAGCTGCATTTCTTTTGCCGCACAGGAAGTGATGGCAAACGCCACCGACGACATCGCGCGCCAGCTGCGTACCGGCCAACTAAGACCGACCGATGTGTCCGGTACCAAGCTGCGGGATATGATCTGCACCAAATTGGAGATCATGGTCGCCAAGACCTGTCCCGGATTGCTGGTGGACTTGCGCGAATATCCGACCTTCGCCGATGCGGCGCTGGCCGGTTTCAAGATTCAGGATGGCGACGTCGTGCTGACCAAGGGCACGAGCACACAGACCTTCACCGTCGCACCTGGCCTGGCGGAGTCGAGAAACATGCTGCGGGTTTTTTACAAATGGCCGGTGATGACCGACTTCATGGCCAAATCGATGGCCAACCTGAAGG
Organism: Mesorhizobium sp. WSM4830; assembly: GCF_055811495.1. Lineage (NCBI taxonomy): Bacteria > Pseudomonadati > Pseudomonadota > Alphaproteobacteria > Hyphomicrobiales > Phyllobacteriaceae > Mesorhizobium > Mesorhizobium sp. WSM4830. The sequence goes on from NZ_JBVVQI010000007.1 coordinate 184,750, forward strand.
ACGGCAAAACGCTGCATTTTGCTTCGATCACTTGGCAGAACGAGCCGTTCGACAACTGAACCACATAGTCGCTGGAAAAGGGCAAAGCCATGATTCGTGCGGGGGCACAGCTGGGCATCGCAGGGATTTGTACAAGAGCAGTCCGGCTTTGCTCGGACCGCCGCGGTATTGCGGCTGTCGAGTTTGCCCTCATCGTGCCTGTCCTGTTGATCATGTACTTTATGACAATGGAGGCCTCGCAAGCCATCGAGACCAGCAAAAAGGTCAGCCGCATCGGCAGCATGGTAGCGGATCTCGTCACGCAGCAGCAGACCGTCAAGGCGGCCGATGTCGATGCCATCATGGCGATCGGCAGTTCCACGCTGCAGCCCTACAACCGCTCGAAACCGAAGATCATTATCACGGCGATACAGGTGACGAACGAGACGACGCCGAAAGTCCTGGTCGTATGGTCGCGCAAACTGGTCGATGGCGTCTCTAGCGTCGACGCGGTCAAGGATTCCACCACAACTGTCCCGAGCGCGCTCAAGATCAAAGGCACTTTCCTCATTCGGGTCGAAAGCGATCTCGCGTACAAGCCAATCATCACCTGGTCGGCGGACGGCCAAAGCCGGTTCGGGTTGAGCTCGGTCTTCAATTCGATATCGATGGCGGAAACTTACTATCTGCGGCCGCGCAGGAGCCCGACCATTCCGTGCAGCGATTGCTGACGCCTGAAGCCCGCTAACGGGCTGTTGCTATTGCTTGCGACCGCGGGCCGAGACTAGAGCGGCCAGCACATAGTCCCTCGGACCGGCAACGGTTCGGCGACGATATCGATACGGAACGTTCCGATAACATCGCGCCAATCGGCTCGCGCCAGGTTTGCGCAAGACGCATCCAGCAGCAAAGCCAGTACGGCGGCGAATGCGTTCAGGGCAGGCCTCATGCGAGCTTCACGCCGCGCATTTCCATCGGCAGATCGACCATGCCGCGATTCGTCTCTCCCGGGCCAGCACGCCAAGCCGTGCCGTTCGGGTTTCCGAATTGCCAATGGCGGCGCGGAACCCTATGTCTGAGCCAACACGCAGGCAATGATGAACCATTCGATGGCACGCGCCTTCCTTTTTGTCCTCGACTCCTTCGGCATCGGCGGCGCGGCCGATGCCGAACGTTATGGCGATACCGGCTCCAATACGTTCGCACACATCGCGCGGGCCTGCGCGGAAGGCCGCGCCGATCGCGAAGGCCTGCGTGACGGGCCCCTTCTTGTACCAAACATGCTCGCGCTCGGCCTCGGCCAGGCCGCGGCAACGGCGACGGGTTTCAGGTTCGAGAATGGCGGCAGTGCCCCGCTTGCCACCGCCTTTCACGGGGCGGCCCAAGAGGTTTCGAGCGGCAAGGACACGCCATCGGGCCATTGGGAAATAGCCGGCCTGCCGGTCCGTTTCGACTGGGGTTACTTCCCGGACACGATTCCCGCCTTTCCAGCCGAATTGACCGAAGCAATGGTGCGTGAAGGGAAGGTGCCCGGCATCCTCGGTAATTGCCATGCTCCGGGCACCGAGATCATCGAACGGTTCGGCGAAGACCATATCCGCACCGGCAAGCCGATCTGCTACACCTCGATCGACTCCGTCCTGCAGATCGCCGCGCATGAGGTTCATTTCGGCCTGGAACGGCTTTACGAGTTCTGCAAGGTGGTGCGCAGGCTCGTCGATCAGCTGAATATCGGCCGCGTCATCGCGCGGCCGTTTATCGGTGAAACCGCCGCCACGTTCGAGCGAACGCATAATCGTCGCGACTATGCCGTACCGCCGCCGGAACCGACGCTGCTCGACCGGCTGACGGCGCGCGGCGGCCGGGTTATCGCCGTCGGCAAGATCGGCGACATTTTCGCCCATCGTGGGATCTCGGAAGTCCGCAAGGCTGCCGGCAACATGGCAATGTTCGACAAAGCGCTTGGCGCCATGGAAGATGCCCGCGACGGCGACCTCGTCTTCGCGAACTTTGTCGACTTCGACACCGAGTTCGGGCATCGGCGCGACGTTGCGGGGTATGCCGCCGCACTCGAAGCTTTCGACCGGCGCCTGCCCGAGGCATTCGCACGGCTGAGGCCAGGCGATCTGCTCATTTTGACCGCCGATCACGGCAACGATCCGACGTGGCGCGGCACCGATCACACACGCGAGCGAATTCCGGTTATCGGGACACGGCCGGGTTTCAAAGGCGCAGACATCGGACTGAGGACGACGTTTGCCGACATCGGCGAAACCGTGGCCGAACATCTCGGGCTGGCGCGCGGCCGTTACGGCACCTCCTTCCATGCCACGATAGATGGCCATGCCTGAGCTGCCGGAGGTCGAAACAGTCAGGCGCGGCCTGCAGCCGGCCCTTGAAGGTGCCCGCATTGTCGTTGTCGAGGCACGCCGGCCGGATTTGCGGTTTCCGTTCCCCGAGAGATTTTCGGAGCGGCTGACCGGCAAGACGATTGCGGCGCTCGGCCGCCGTGCCAAATATCTGACGATCCACGTGGACAACGGCCCGGTTTTGATCTGCCATCTCGGCATGTCGGGTTCGTTTCGCATCGAAACGGCCGACGAGAGCGCAACGCCCGGCGCGTTCCACCACGAACGTTCAAAAAATAGCGCTCACGATCACGTGGTCTTCGACATCGCATCACCTGCCGGCGTCCGCTCTCGCGTGATCTTCAACGACCCGCGCCGCTTCGGGTTCATGCTATTTTCGGAAGGCGAGCCCGACATGCATCCGATGCTGGCGGGATTGGGCGTCGAGCCTACAGGAAATGCACTGGACGGCGCGCTGCTCGCTTCGTTGCTGAAAGGTCGCAAGTCACCGCTGAAAGCGGCACTTCTGGACCAGAGGCTGATCGCCGGGCTAGGCAATATCTACGTCTCGGAAGCGCTTTGGCGGGCCGGCCTGTCGCCGCTGCGCGAAGCGGGCACCCTCGCGAGAGCCGGCAAGAAAGCCAAAGAGCAGAGCGAACGCCTGGCCGAAGCAATCCGCTCGGTCGTCGCCGATGCGATCGCCGCCGGCGGCTCGTCGTTGCGCGATTATATGCAGACCGATGGATCGCTGGGCTACTTCCAGCATTCCTTCGCGGTTTACGATCGCGAGGGCGAAGCCTGCTCCAAGCCTGGTTGTGGCGGCCACATCGAGCGTATCGTGCAAAGCGGTCGTTCGACTTTCCACTGCCGGACCTGTCAGGCTTGAACCAGAAGCGAGGAGGAGGAGCAAAGCATGGGCTACGAAACCATCATCGTCGAAACCCGCGGCAAGGTCGGGCTGATTACGCTGAACCGGCCGCAGGCGCTCAACGCGCTGAATTCACAAGTGCTGGCGGAACTGGTCGCGTCGGTGAATAGCATGGGCGCCAATGCCGACATTGGCGCCATGGTCATCACTGGTTCGGAAAAGGCTTTCGCGGCAGGTGCCGACATCAAGGAAATGCAGTCGATCTCCTATGTGGATGCCTATCTGCAGGACTTCTTCGTCGGCTGGGAAGAATTTACGCGAGCACGAAAGCCGATCATCGCGGCGGTGGCGGGTTATGCGCTGGGCGGCGGCTGCGAACTGGCGATGATGTGCGACTTCATCATCGCCGCCGACACCGCCAAGTTTGGCCAGCCCGAGATCACGCTGGGCGTCATGCCCGGCATGGGCGGGTCGCAGCGCCTGACCCGCTTCGTCGGCAAGTCGAAAGCGATGGACATGTGCCTGACGGGGCGAATGATGGACGCAGCCGAGGCCGAGCGTTCCGGCCTTGTCTCGCGCGTCGTACCAGCCGGCGAGTTGATCGAGGAAGCGCTTAAGGCAGCGGCCAAGATCGCCGGTTTTTCCTTGCCGTCGGTGATGATGGCAAAGGAGGCCGTCAACCGCGCCTATGAGACGACGCTGACAGAGGGTCTGCGGTTCGAGCGCCGGCTGTTTCATTCGCTGTTTGCGCTGGATGACCAGAAGGAAGGCATGGCGGCCTTTACCGGCAAGCGGAAGCCGAATTTCACGAACCGATGAGATGACGAAGGCGCCGGTCAAAAAGAAAGCGCTGCAGCGTTGACGCGCCGGAAAAGCTGAACTATAAGCCGCACCAACCGAGGCGGCCCTGTGGCTGCCCGTTTGTTTTTTGCGCCCTGCGGTATCCCGCAAGCGCCCACCAGATCAGAAGAGAGGCACCATGGCCAATACCTCCTCGGCCAAAAAGGCAACGCGCAAGATCGCCCGTCGCGCAGCGATCAACAAGAACCGCCGCTCCCGCGTCCGGACCTACATCCGCCAGGTCGAAGAGGCGCTCGCGGCTGGCGACAAGGCGGCCGCACAGGCTGCCTTCAAGGTGGCCGAGCCGGAATTGATGCGCGCCGCGACCAAGGGCGTGGTGCACAAGAACACGGCATCGCGCAAGGTGTCGCGGCTGGCCCAACGGGTCAAGGTGCTGTCAGCCTAATATATCCATCCTGAACTGCGCTTCTTCAAACCCGGCCAATCGCGCCGGGTTTTTTCGTTTGCCGGCAAGTACTTAAAAGAAAGCCCGCAAAACGGCGCTCCGCGAGCATTTCAAAGTTCGAAATGCTTTGCCGGCATATACATGCCCGCTCATATTCGGAGCCTCCGAAACCGCCCATACGAAAATTTCCGAGCGTCACAGATTACCGTTTCTTTTCAGGAGCTTACCGATGGTGATCCACAGCTTGTTCACATCAGCTGCAGCCGATAGGCGACAATTGGCTGTCAAGTGAATTATTTCAGAAAATTTCGCGTTGTGTGGCCTTTTTCATATTCGGCGGAAAAGGGTTTGAATCACAATGGCTTTGTCAAAATCAACTGTTGCAGCACGGCATCCGAAACGTGCCTTGCTAGGCAGATTCCTTAAAAATCCGTTAGGGGTGGCCTTGCCCTATCCACAGCGATTTCGGTAATGTCTGTCCATCGAAGGGACGGGCCCTTGGCCCTTGACCAGCCTGAAACCGGCCAGCTCAAATTGGCAGAGTTTACAGCGCGGATTCAACTCCGCGGACGGGGTTGGTTTGTCTTTTCGATACGGTAGGGGACTGGCGTAATTGTACATGGCAGGTCGACGGTGCGCCGGCGGTTTTTCGCCGGACGGCATTTTGTTGCCCTGACATGACCAAGGCGGATCGGCTCTTCGGCGCCGGACCGACAACGAGGCGATTCATCGGCCGGCGGCGGCGATGGTGTCGCAGCGAAGACACGGTCGCCGGAAACATGGATGCAGGAGGCGCATCCCCGGCGGAAAACAGGTACAAGAGACAAGGAACTCGATCATGCAGAGCGGCGGCATCGAAAGGGAGCTTACAGGCGACCTCCCATTTCCTGGAACGTTAATCGGAAGGAACGACATGGCGGCTTCCAATGAAGCTGAACAGAAGTTCGATCGGGTCAAGGCCCAGTTGAAGGCTCGTCTGGGAACCGAGGTCTATTCGAGCTGGTTCGGGCGCATGAAGGTCGCTGAATCCTCCAAGGGCATTGTCCGCATCTCTGTGCCAACCGCATTCCTGCGTTCATGGATCAACGGCCACTATCTCGATCTTATCACCGAGTTGTGGAAGCACGAGGATCCGGAGATCCTCAAGATCGAAATCGTGGTTCGTACCGCCACACGCCAGGGCCGCAACAGCGTCGAGCCAGAAATGGCCCCGGCGCGCAAGATGACCAGGCAGACGCAAACCGCGCTCTCTGCCGGCACGGCGAGCCCCAGCAGGGTCGAACGGGTCCCGGCACCCCGCCCGGGGATGCCGGCAGAAACCGAGTTCCGGCACAATGTTCTCGGTTCGCCGCTCGATCCACGCTACACTTTCACCTCCTTCATCGAAGGACCATCGAACCGAGTGGCTTTTGCCGCCGCCAAGGCGGTCGCGGAATCGCAGTCGAGCGCGGTGCGTTTCAATCCACTCTTTCTCCACGCGACGGTCGGGCTGGGCAAAACGCATCTGTTGCAGGCGATCGCCGCAGAATCGCTGAAGCAGAATCCGAAATCGCGGGTCGTCTATCTGACGGCTGAGTATTTCATGTGGCGGTTCGCCACCGCGATCCGCGACAACAACGCACTGACGCTGAAAGAACAGCTGCGCGACATCGACCTCCTCATCATCGACGACATGCAGTTCCTGCAGGGCAAGTCGATCCAGCACGAATTCTGCCATTTGATCAACATGCTGCTCGACAGCGCCAAGCAAGTGGTGGTCGCTGCCGACCGGCCGCCGTCGGAATTGGAGTCGCTGGAGCCTCGCGTCCGCTCGCGCCTCAACGGCGGCGTCGCGCTGGAAATGTCAGCCCCGGATTTCGCTATGCGTATCGGTATGCTCAAGCTCAGGCTTGCCACCGCCAAGGTCGACGATGCGTCGCTCGATATTTCCGAAGAGATCCTCAACCACGTCGCCCGCACGGTGACCGGCAGCGGACGCGAGCTCGAAGGTGCCTTCAACCAGCTTTTGTTTCGCCAATCCTTCGAACCGCAGATCACCATCGACCGCATCGACGAGATCCTTGGCCACATCTATCGTTCGGGCGAACCGAAGCGGGTACGTATCGAGGACATCCAGCGCATCGTCGCGCGCCACTACAACGTGTCGAAGACCGAACTTCTGTCCAACCGGCGCACACGCACCATCGTCAAGCCACGGCAGGTCGCCATGTATCTGTCGAAGGTGATGACGCCGCGCTCGCTGCCGGAGATTGGGCGGCGGTTCGGCGGCCGTGACCATACGACCGTGCTGCATGCGGTGCGCAAGATCGAGGATCTTTCCGGTGCCGACAACACACTGGCGCAGGAACTTGAATTGCTGAGAAGGCTGATCAACGACCAGGCCTGACGGCCCGAAAAACGCCGGCTCGCGGACTTCGGCCTTTTTATCCCCAGAAAGCCCGTGCAGCCGGCCCGAACCGGTGGCGCGGGCTTGCGTTTGCCGGGTTTTTCCTGTCAGTTTACGCAGATTCTGAGCCTGTTCAGACCTTTCGCGGGGCGCCGCTTGCCGGAGACCCGTTCATTCATTCAAGCGAGCCTGTTTCGTCATGCGTGTTATCTTGGAACGGTCAAATCTCCTGAAGTCGCTCAACCATGTTCACCGCGTGGTCGAGCGGCGCAACACCATTCCGATCCTGTCGAATGTGCTGCTCAGCGCCGAGGGGGCCAGCCTTGAAATGAAGGCGACCGACCTCGACTTGGAGGTGACCGAAGCAACACCGGCAAAGGTCGAGCGTGGCGGGGCGACGACGGTCCCGGCACATCTGCTCTACGACATCGTGCGCAAGCTTGCCGACGGCGCGGAGGTGGCGCTGAAGACCGACGAAGACGGCAACGCCATGACGGTGACGTCGGGGCGCTCGAGCTTCCGCCTGCAATGCCTGCCGCAGTCCGACTTTCCCGAGCTTTCAGCCGGGTCGTTCTCGCATATTTTCCGGCTCGATTCCGTCGGACTAAAGGGGCTCATCGAAAAGACCCAGTTCGCCATCTCGACCGAGGAGACGCGCTATTATCTGAACGGCATCTATCTGCACACGCACGAAGCCGGCGGCAAGCTGAAGCTGCGCTCGGTCGCGACCGATGGCCACCGGCTGGCGCGCGCCGAGATCGATGCGCCGGCAGGCTCTGAGGGCATGCCTGGCGTCATCATCCCGCGAAAGACGGTCAGCGAGCTGCAAAAGCTGGTCGACGATCCCGATGTTGCAGTGACCACCGAGCTGTCGGACACCAAGATCCGTTTCACCATCGGCAGCGTCATCTTGACCTCCAAGCTGATCGACGGCACTTTCCCGGACTACCAGCGCGTCATTCCGACCGGCAACGACAAGAAGCTGATTATCGATCGCCAGAGTTTCGCCGCTGCCGTCGATCGCGTTTCGACCATTTCGTCCGAACGCGGCCGGGCGGTGAAGCTTACGATCGCCGAAGGGCAGGTCACGCTTGCGGTCAACAATCCGGATTCGGGCAGTGCCACCGAGGAATTGGCGGCCGACTATTCGTCCGATCCGATCGAGATCGGCTTCAACGCCAAATACCTGCTCGACGTTGCCGCGCAACTGACCGGCACGGAGGCGAAGTTCATGCTGGCGGATGCCGGTTCCCCGACGCTGATCCACGACATGGCCGACGAGACCGCGCTCTACGTGCTGATGCCGATGCGGGTGTAGGGCCCGAACGGGGCCATCTTGCTGTCGTGACCAGATCTGCAAAACCGAAGCAGACCTACATAAGTAAGCTTACACTTACGAATTTCCGCAACTATGCGGCGTTGGCAATCGACCTTGATCCCGGCGCTGTGGTTTTCTCCGGCGACAATGGCGCCGGCAAGACTAATCTGCTTGAAGCGATCTCGCTGCTCACGCCAGGCCGCGGCCTGCGCCGCGCACCCTATGCCGAGGTGGCGCGCGAAGGCGGCGACGGTGGCTTTGCGCTGCATGCCCGGCTCGACGGACCGGAAGGCCAGGTCGAGATCGGTACCGGGATTGCTGGCAGCGACGGCGAAGGCGGCAGGCGGGTGCGGATCAACGGCGCAGCCGCGCGCTCAGCCGAAGACATGCTGGAATGGCTGCGCGTGGTCTGGCTGACACCGGCCATGGACGGGCTGTTCCCCGGGCCGGCGGCCGACCGCCGGCGCTTCCTCGACCGGCTGGTGCTGGCGATCGATCCCGGCCACGGCCAGCGCGCGCTTGACTACGAAAAGGCAATGCGCGGCCGCAACAGGCTGCTCGCCGACGGTTCACGCGACGGTGCCTGGTTCGATGCGATCGAGATGCAAATGGCCGAGACCGGCGTGGCAATTGCCGCGGCGCGTGCCGAACTGGTGCGCCTGCTCGCCGGCATGATCGACCGGCTGCCCGGCGATGGACCGTTCCCGCAAGCCGACATCGGCATCTCGGGCGAACTGGAAGGCGAAATCGGTATGTTGCCGGCCGTCGACGTCGAGGAACGGTTCCGTCGTGCGCTTGGCCAGGGGCGCGACCGCGACCGCACCGCCGGACGCACGCTCGACGGTCCGCACCGTTCCGACCTTGTGGTGCGCCACCGGCCCAAGGCGATGCCGGCCGAGCTCTGTTCGACCGGCGAGCAGAAGGCGCTGCTGGTCGGCATTGTCTTGTCGCATGCGCGGCTAACCGGCGAGATGTCGGGCATGACGCCGATCCTGCTGCTCGACGAGATTGCTGCCCATCTCGACGGCGGTCGACGGGCGGCCTTGTTCTCGATCCTGGAGGAGCTGAACTGCCAGGCTTTCATGACCGGGACCGATGCCGCATTGTTTGACAGCCTCAAGGGACGCGCGCAGTTCCTGACCGTCGATCACGGTACGGTCAGGCCGACCATTTGAACTTCGTCCATGGCACATTTCTGAGCCGCATGGATGGCGCTGACAAGCTTTCTCCTCCGCTATATGGTCCGGCGATGATCACAGCCGCCCTCACCGATGAAGAACTCGAACGCTACGCCCGCCACATCGTGCTGCCCGAAATCGGCGGCGCCGGCCAGCAGCGGCTGAAGCGGGCGCGGGTGCTGGTCATCGGCGCCGGCGGATTGGGAGCGCCGGTGCTCGAATATCTCGCCGCCGCAGGGATTGGCACCCTCGGTATCGTCGACGACGACATCGTTTCGCTTTCCAACCTGCAACGACAAGTGATCCACGCCACGGGCGATGTCGGCGTGGCGAAAACCGACAGCGCCAGGGCGGCGATCGTCCGCATCAATCCAAACGTCGTCGTGGAAGAGCACAATTTCAGGCTGACCGTGGACAACGCCCCTGCTCTCATTGCCCGTTATGACATCGTCGTTGACGGCTCCGACAATTTCGAGACACGCTACGCGGTAGCCGACGCCTGCGCCGCCGAGGGCCGGCCGCTCGTGCATGCGGCCGTTGGCCGCTTCGACGGCTCGGTCACCGTGTTGAAGCCGTTCGAAACCGGTCCGGACGGCACGTTGAACCCAAGCTACCGCGATCTCTTTCCCGAGGCGCCGCCGCCGGGACTGGTGCCATCCTGTGCGGTGGCCGGCATTGTCGGCGCGCTGACCGGGGTCATCGGCACGCTGCAGGCCATGGAAGCGATCAAGCTGATCACCGGGATTGGCGAGCCGCTGGTCGGACGACTGCTGCTCTACGATGCGCTGGCGGCACGCTTCGACACGATCCGCTACAAGCGAACCAGCCGGTGAGCCTGCCTGCCGACGTTTCCATCGTGCAGCTTGCGGCCGATTTCGACCGTTGGGACGAGGTGCTGGCGCTGGTCATGCGCGCCTTCGCCTTCATGGACGGGGTTATTGACCCGCCGTCCTCGGCGCATCGGCTCACCGTTGAAAATCTCAGGGCTAGAGCGCTGGAGGAGACAGCATTCCTGGCGCTGAAGGAAAACGAGATCGTCGGTTGCGTCTTCGTCCTGAAGCGGGCAGACGACTTCTATATTGGAAAGCTCGCGGTCGAGCCGGTTCTTCAGGGACAAGGCGTTGGAAAACAGCTGATGCAGGCCGTCGAAGATCTTGCCCGCAGCCACAAAAGGACCGCCATCGAGCTCCAGACCCGGATCGAGCTGACCGGAAATCACGTAGCCTTTGCCCGCCTCGGTTTTCGAGAAACCGAACGGACAGCGCACAAGGGCTACGACCGGCCGACCTCAATCACCATGCGCAAGGCTCTTTCGTAAGCCAACGCTATCCAAAAGTGAGCAAGCCGCGCCGCGACCAGAATTCGCTGGCATGGCGGCCGATCACGCCCGCAGCGGCAGCACGCGGTCGGGCGGACGATGACCGTCGAAGAAGGCGCGGATGTTGATGATCACCTTCTCGCCCATGTCGATACGGCCTTCGAGCGTCGCCGAACCCATATGTGGCAACAGCACGACCTTGCCTTTGTGGGCGAGCTTCAGCAGCTTGCTGTTCAGCGCCGGCTCATGCTCGTAGACGTCGAGGCCGGCGCCGGCGATCTTGCCGTCATGGATGAGCTTGACCAGCGATTCCTCATCGATGATATCGCCGCGCGCGGTGTTGACTATGTAAGCTGACGGTTGCAGAAGCGCCAGCCGCCGCGCCGAAAGCAGGTGGAAGGTTGCCGGTGTCGATGGACAATTGACCGAGATAATGTCCATGCGGGCGAGCATCTGGTCGAGGCTTTCCCAATACGTCGCTTCCAACTCGTCCTCGATTGCCGGCAGCACGCGGTGGCGGTTGTGGTAGTGGATCGAGAGGCCAAAGGCCTTGGCGCGCCTGGCGACGGCGGTGCCGATGCGACCCATGCCGACAATGCCGAGCCGTTTGCCCCAGATGCGCCTGCCGAGCATCCAGGTCGGCGACCAGCCCGCCCATTTCTTGTCGCCGGTCAGCACGTTGGCGCCTTCGGCCAGCCGCCGCGGCACGGCCAGCATCAGCGCCATGGTCATGTCGGCTGTATCTTCGGTCAACACGTTCGGCGTGTTGGTGACGGTGATGCCTTTCTTGGCCGCTGCCGCAACATCGATCTTGTCGACGCCATTGCCGAAATTGGCGATCAGCTTGAGGTTTTCGCCGGCTTGGGCAATCAGCGCCGCGTCGATATTGTCGGTTATAGTCGGCACCAGGACGTCGGCCTCCTTGACCGCCGCCACCAGTTCCGGCTGCGTCATCGGCCTGTCCTCGACATTCAAGCGGGCGTCGAACAACTCGCGCATGCGGGTCTCGACCGGGTCGGGCAACTTGCGCGTGATGACGACGAGGGGCTTCTTTTTGCCTGCCATTGTTTCCTCGAACCCGATCTCGTTGAGACCTCTTTAACCAAGAACGGCGAAACTGAGAGCCGATCGCGGTACCGGTCATCCATGTAACAAGCGGTTCCGCCGAAGACAAAGAAAAATGGGCGCGAACGCCGATGGGCGGGCGCCGAAAGGAACGAAAGTGTCTGGTTTCGCGTCGCTCCGCCTGACCCTCAGTGCAGCATTCCTCGGCGCTCTCATCCATAGCCCACCAGTGATGGCGCAAAGTGCCGCGGCACCCGCCCAGAGCGTCACGCTCGGACCAAGCGGCTTGCCGCTGCCGCGCTTCGTCAGCCTGAAATCCGGCCGCGTCAACTCGCGCGTTGGGCCGGGGGTCAACTATTCCGTCGACTGGATGTATATGAAGCCAGGCCTGCCGATGGAGATCATCCAGGAGTTCGATACGTGGCGCCGGGTGCGCGATGCCGATGGCTCGGAAGGCTGGATCAACCAGTCGCTGCTTTCGGGCCGCCGCACGGCGATCGTCGCCCCCTGGCAGCGCGGCAAGGACGGTCGCGTCAACCTCCTCGACGATCCGGCAAAAGATGCAGGCGTCATTGCGATCCTCGAACCGGGGGTGATGGGCACGATCAAGTCCTGCGATGGCCAATGGTGCGAAATGACCTTCGACGGCCATACCGGCTGGCTCGCACAGTCGCTCGTCTGGGGTGCCTATCCCGGCGAAAAGGTCAAGAACTGACCTTTCCGAACCGGAGGTCAGGCCAGCGCTGCAGGCACCGGATCCGGCATTTTGCTTCGCTGATCTTCGATTCGGAGATGGTTTAGCGGCCGATGCGGCCGAGATGGGTATCCTGGAAACTGCTTGACAGCTTCAAGCCATAGCCAAGAGCGCGGTCGATGGCGATGTGGGCGATCCAGATCAGCGCAACAGCTATCGCCATTGCATTGTCAAAGACGCTGCCGACAAGCGCCAGCAGAACGGGCAAGATCAGAATGTGCAAGGCGTTGTAGGCGACGGCCCCGACGCGCGGCCCGGCCATGTAACCCAGCATCGACAGGTCGGGCGCCAGAATGAGCACGGCAAACAGCCACCAGGAAACACCGGCGATTGCATAGAAGGCAACAGCCGCCACCGCGACCGCGACCCATTCGAGCCGGAGCGTCAAATCCAGGAATTTCATAAGGGGCCGGTCAGTCGCAGCGTTTCGGACGCAGTCTCACCACGATATCGACATTGGCGATCTCCATGCCCTCCGGCGGTTCCGGCAGGTTGGAAACCGTCACCGGGCCGCTGTCGATATCGAAGATCCTGTTTTCGCCCTCGATATAGAAATGATGGTGATCGGATGTGTTGGTGTCGAAATAAGTCTTCGATCCCTCGACGGCGAGGATGCGCAGAAGACCGGCCTGGGTAAACTGGTGCAGAGCATTGTAGACGGTGGCCAGAGACACCGGCACGCCGGCGGCAAGCGCCTCCTCGTGCAGTTCCTCGGCCGAAAGATGGCGGTCGCCCTTGGCGAAAAGCAGATCGGCCAGCGCGATGCGCTGGCGTGTCGGCCTCAGACCGGCCTCGCGAACCCGCTTGTCCACAGCGACATTATCCTTCCGGCAACCCAGATCCATCTACCCGTCGCGCTCACAGTTCCGCCTCAGACACGCCCAAAATGGCAGAAATAGAGCATCTGCCGAAACTGAACGTGTCGTGACATATATTCTGTCGACCGAATGCGATCAATAGCGCGCATTGACCCGGGCAGACGGGCAGGTTAAGCGCAAACGCCGGTTTCCGGCCTGAAACAGATTGTGTTAGGAAACCACCGACAAGGGCGCCTATCGCCCGGGACGATCACGGGGACGAGATTGATGGCGGGTTCGAAATCCAGCTACGGTTACGAGGAATTGCTTGCCTGCGCCCGCGGCGAGCTGTTCGGACCGGGAAATGCGCAGCTGCCCTATCCGCCGATGCTGATGTTCGACCGCATCACCGAGATCAGCGAAACTGGCGGTGCGTTCGACAAGGGTTTCATCCGCGCGGAATTCGATATCAAGCCGGATTTGTGGTTTTTCGCCTGCCATTTCATCGGCAATCCGATCATGCCGGGATGCCTGGGCCTGGACGCCATGTGGCAGTTGACGGGGTTCTATCTCGGATGGCTCGGTGAACCCGGCAAGGGGATGGCGCTGTCGACCGGCGAGGTGAGGTTCAAAGGCATGGTCACGCCCTCGGTCAAGAAGGTGGAGTATGGCGTCGACTTCAAGCGAGTGATGCGCGGTCGGCTTGTGCTTGGCATCGCCGATGGCTGGCTGAAGGCAGATGGCGAGCCCATATACGCGGCAACGGATCTGAAGGTCGGTCTGTCCAAGCAACCGGCCGCCGTCTGAACGAAGACCCTACAGTGCCACGTCTTGGACGTCCAAAGGACGCTGTAGCACTTTAATTTGCGCATGGTTCCGTTCCGGAAATTGATTTCAGGTTCGGGTCCGCGCTGGAAGGAGTTGCGAATGAGACGGGTCGTAGTCACAGGTCTCGGCATCGTGTCGTCGATCGGCAACAATGCCAACGAGGTGCAGACCTCGCTTCACGATGCCAGATCCGGCATCAGCTTCTCCGACTCTTTCGCCGAGCATGGCTTCCGTTGCCGGGTGTGGGGTGCGCCGACGCTGGATCCATCGAGCATGATCGACCGTCGCGCCATGCGCTTCCTGTCGCAGGGTGCTGCCTGGAACCACGTCGCAATGGACCAGGCGATCGCAGACGCCGGCCTCGACGAGACCGACATCACCAACGAGCGCACCGGCATCGTGATGGGCTCCGGCGGACCGTCGACCCGAGCAATCGTCGAAGCGGCCGAGACCACGATCAAAAACGGCAGTCCCAAGCGGATCGGCCCCTTCGCGGTGCCAAAGGCGATGTCGTCGACCGCCTCGGCGACGCTTGCCACCTGGTTCAAGATCCACGGCGTCAATTATTCGATCTCATCGGCCTGCTCGACGTCTGCGCATTGCATCGGCAATGGCTACGAGTTGATCCAGTGGGGCAAGCAGGACATCGTCTTCGCCGGCGGCCATGAGGATCTCGACTGGACGATGTCGGATCTCTTCGATGCCATGGGCGCCATGTCGTCCAAGTTCAACGACAGGGCATCGGTCGCCTCCCGCGCCTACGACGTCGATCGCGACGGTTTCGTTATTGCCGGCGGCGCCGGCGTGCTGATTCTTGAAGAACTCGAGCATGCCAAGGCACGGGGCGCCAAGATCTATGCCGAGATCGTCGGCTATGGCGCGACCTCGGACGGCTACGACATGGTGGCGCCGTCGGGCGAAGGCGCGGCGCGCTGCATGAAGCAGGCGCTCGCAACGGTGTCCTCGCCGGTCGACTACATCAATACGCACGGCACCTCGACGCCGGTCGGCGACTCCAAGGAAATGGGCGCCGTCCGCGAGGTGTTCGGCGAGAAGATGCCTTTCATCACGTCGACCAAATCGCTGACCGGCCATTCGCTGGGTGCGGCCGGCGTGCAGGAATCGATCTACTCGATCCTGATGATGCAAGGCGGCTTCATCGGCGAGAGCGCCCACATTGACAACCTCGATCCGGAATTCGAGGGCATGCCGATCGTGCGCAAGCGCATCGACGATGCAAGGATCGACACCGTTTTGTCCAATTCGTTCGGTTTCGGTGGCACCAACGCTACGCTGATTTTCCAGCGCTATTCCGCATAAGGATTTGCCGACCATGGACGGATTGATGAAGGGCAAGCGCGGGCTTGTCATGGGTGTTGCCAACGATCATTCGATCGCCTGGGGTATCGCCCGCAAACTGTCCGAACATGGCGCAGACCTCGCCTTCACCTATCAGGGCGAGGCCTTCGGGCGTCGGGTCAAGCCGCTCGCCGAGAAATTGGGCGCATCCCTGGTGGTGCCTTGCGACGTCGAGGACAGCGTGTCGGTCGCCGCGACTTTCGAGACTTTGGGGAAGGCGTGGGGCGGGCTGGATTTCGTCGTCCATGCCATCGGCTTTTCCGACAAGAACGAGCTGAAAGGCCTCTACGCCGACACCAGCCGCGACAACTTTATCCGCACCATGGTGATCTCCTGCTACTCCTTCACCGAGGTCGCTCGCCACGCCGCCACATTGATGAAGGATAGCGGTTCGATGATCACGCTGACCTATGCCGGTTCGGTCCGTGTCATGCCGAACTACAACGTCATGGGTGTCGCCAAGGCCGGGCTGGAGGCCAGCGTCCGCTATCTAGCCAACGACTACGGCCCGCGCGGCATCCGGGTGAACGGCATATCGGCGGGACCGGTACGGACGCTTGCGGGCGCCGGGATTTCCGATGCACGCCACATGTTCTCCTACCAGCAGCGCAACTCGCCGCTACGTCGCACGGTAACGATCGACGAAGTCGGCGGCTCCGCGCTCTATTTGCTGTCCGACCTGTCCTCCGGCGTCACCGGCGAAATCCACTATGTCGATTCCGGCTATCACATCGTGTCCATGCCGACGCTTGACGAGTTGAAGCAGACCGACGGCGGGCGGGAATAGCGCGAGCGACGTGTAGCCGGCTGGCCCCGCAGCATTTTCAGCGTCGCGCCGAGAAGACCTTGAACATGCCGTCGCGGGCGAGCTCCGCATGGCTGGAGAAGGCGGCCGCCAGCACCGGTTCGTAGGGAAGCTGACGGTTTGCCACCATGAACAGCCGGCCGCCCGGCTTCAGCGCCTTGCCTGCCGCGCGAATCATGCCGGCACCGATTTCCGGCTCAGTCGCCCGGCTGCGGTGAAAGGGCGGGTTCATGACGACCACATCGTAGCGGCGCTCGACCGGCTCGCTCAAAAGATCTATCCAGAAGAAACGTGGCTCCACGCCTGTGTTATCGACATTGGCCTTGGCCGCCTCCAGCGCCTCGAAATCCGCTTCGTAAAGGTCAAGCGCCGATATGCCGGGTGAGCGGGCGGCGACCTCGGCGGCGACATAGCCCCAGCCGGCACAGAAATCCGCAACGCTGCCACGCAGATCGTTGGGCAGATTTTCGACCAGCAGCTTCGATCCCGCATCGACCTTGTCGAAGGAAAACATGCCTGGGGCCGTGCGGAAGCGGTCCTCGACCACAAAGTCCGCATTGGCGGCGCGAAGCGTTGCCGCGGCAATGGTATCGGCCGGCCTGCGAAACCAGAAAGCAATGCCGTGATGCTTCGGCAGGTGGCCTTCGATCGGCACAAGGGCGTCGATATGCTTGCGCAGGCTGGCGACGCCATCGTCCTTGCCGCCGGCGACGACGATCAACCCGCCTGGTGCCACGCGTTCGACCGCTTCGGCGACGCGCAACTCGTTTTGGCCGCGATGGCGGCCGGCGAGCACAAATGCCGCGTCGAAAGTCTCGCCTTCGACCTGCGGCGTGACCGTGAAGCCGGATGCCTGCAAGGCGCGAAAATGCGGCCGGAAGCCTTGGACGAGATGAAGCCTGGCATCAAACCCTTCAGGCAGGCGAAAGCCGGGCTCGGCACCGAGAAAGAGAATGCGTTCATCCTTTCCTGGCAGGGAAACAGCCCCGGCCTCGAATGGATGGAAAAGCGTCTTCAGCGGCTCGGCGGACATTCACCACTCTTGAACTGCAAGGCCGTTGTTGAGTCGCAAACGGGCGCGACCTTCCGGCGCGCCCGCTTCGATTGCATAGCTAGATCAGCTTAGGCGGCGTTTTCTTCGCCTTCGCTCTTCTTGTCCCGCACGATTTCCTTGCCGGTGGCCTGGTCAACGACCTTCATCGACAGGCGAACCTTGCCGCGCTCGTCGAAGCCCATCAGCTTGACCCAGACCTTGTCGCCTTCCTTGACCACATCGGAGGTCTTGGCGACGCGGTCATTGGCGAGCTGCGAGATGTGGACGAGGCCGTCACGCGGACCGAAGAAATTGACGAAAGCGCCGAAGTCGGCGGTCTTGACGACCGTGCCTTCGTAGATTTCACCGACTTCCGGCTCGGCAACGATGGTGTGTATCCATTTCTTCGCCGCCTCGATCTCCTTGGCATTGGCCGAAGCGATCTTGACCGTGCCGTCGTCCTCGATGTTGATCTTGGCGCCGGTCTTTTCGACGATCTCGCGGATGACCTTGCCACCCGAGCCGATCACGTCGCGGATCTTGTCGGTCGGGATGTGCATGACCTCAATGCGCGGCGCGAACTCGCCGAGCTCGGCACGTGCGCCGGACAGCGCATGGGCCATTTCGCCGAGAATGTGCTGACGGCCATCCTTGGCCTGGTCGAGCGCGATCTTCATGATCTCCTCGGTGATGCCCTCGATCTTGATGTCCATCTGCAGCGAGGTGATGCCGTAGGCGGTGCCGGCAACCTTGAAGTCCATGTCGCCGAGGTGGTCCTCGTCGCCAAGGATGTCGGAGAGCACGGCGAAGCGCTCGCCTTCCTTGATCAGGCCCATCGCAATGCCGGCGACCGGCTTGGCAAGCGGCACGCCGGCGTCCATCAGAGCCAGCGAGGTGCCGCAGACGGTAGCCATCGACGACGAGCCGTTGGACTCGGTGATCTCCGAAACGACGCGCAACGTATAGGGGAACTGGTCGGCGGTCGGCAGCATCGGCCGGATAGCGCGCCAGGCGAGCTTGCCATGGCCGATTTCGCGGCGGCCCGGCGAACCCATGCGGCCGGTTTCACCGACCGAATAGGGAGGGAAGTTGTAGTGCAGGAGGAACTTCTCCTTGTACATGCCGGTCAGCGAATCGACATACTGCTCGTCCTCGCCGGTGCCGAGCGTGGCGACGACCAGCGCCTGGGTCTCGCCGCGGGTGAACAGCGCCGAACCGTGCGTGCGCGGCAGGACGCCGACTTCCGAGACGATCTTGCGGACCGTCTTCAGGTCGCGGCCGTCGATGCGCGAACCGGTGTCGAGGATGTTCCAGCGCACGACCTTGGCCTGGAGTTCCTTGAACACGGTGCCGATCTGTTCGGACGTGTATTTGGCCTCTTCGCCTTCTGCCGGCGCGAACGCGGCCTTGACCTTTGCCTTGACAGCGTCGACGGCGGCATAGCGCTTTTGCTTGTCGGTGATCTTGTAGGCGTCGCGAAGCTCGCCTTCGACGATCTTCAGCATCTCGGCTTCAAGTGCGGAATAGTCCGGCGCGGTGAAGTCGCGCGGGTCCTTGGCGGCGACTTCGGCCAGCTTGATGATCGCGTCGATCACCGGCTGGAAGCCCCTGTGGCCGAACATGACGGCGCCGAGCATCAGGTCCTCGCCGAGTTCCTTGGCTTCGGACTCGACCATCAGCACGGCGTCGGCGGTGCCGGCGACGACCAGGTCGAGCTTCGATTCCTGCATCTCGTCGACATGCGGGTTGAGCACGTATTCGCCGTTGATGTAGCCGACGCGGGCGCCGCCAACCGGGCCCATGAACGGCACGCCGGACAAGGTCAAGGCGGCGGATGTGGCGACGATCGACAGAATGTCCGGGTCATTTTCGAGATCGTGCTGGACGACGGTGACGACGATCTGGGTGTCGTTCTTGTAGCCCTCGGCGAAGAGCGGGCGGATCGGGCGGTCGATCAGGCGGGAAACCAGCGTTTCCTTCTCGCTCGGACGGCCTTCACGCTTGAAATAGCCACCCGGGATCTTGCCGGCGGCGTAAGTCTTTTCCTGGTAGTTGACCGTCAGCGGAAAGAAGTCGAGGCCGGGCTTCGGCTCTTTCATCGAGACGACGGTGGCGAGAACCTTGGTTTCGCCATAGGTGGCCAGCACGGCGCCATCAGCCTGACGTGCGATCTTGCCGGTTTCGAGAATGAGCGGACGGCCGCCCCATTCGATTTCCACTTTGTGGTAATTGAACATGTCTTGTCCTTCGTATGCGGAAAGGGCCGCGCCGTTTCAGCGTGCGCGGATGCCCCTTTCCCTTGGCTTCCTTTCTCGGGCAGCCACGGGCAAGACAACGGGAGGCTCGGCTTATTCGGCGCGGTGCCGCACGAGCGTCCTGCAATCCTGCCCCATGACCGTCCATGGGCGGTTTCGAGCGGCCCTCTGCTGTTTCGAAACCGGGTTGGCCAATCGATCCGACTGGCCTTGCGCGTGAACCCGAAAACCAGGTTTTCGGAATATATCCTGCGCAAATCTAAACTTCCGAGCGTCCTTTGCGCATCCAACCGATGCGCGGCGCTCTACTTCCTTCATTGGAGCCTTGGATGATCCTATGCTCCAATGCGCGACCGGCGGGCTCTCGAAAGAACCCGCCGGTCAATTCGTCAACGGCGCAGACCGAGCTTCTCGATCAGCGTCTGATAGCGCGCGTCGTCCTTGCGCTTGAGATAATCAAGCAGGCTGCGGCGCTGGGAAACGAGAGCGAGCAGACCACGGCGGGAATGGTTATCCTTCTTGTGGTCCTTGAAATGGTCGGTCAGGTTCTTGATGCGCTCGGAAAGGATAGCCACCTGGACTTCCGGAGACCCGGTATCGCCCTTGGCGGTTGCAAATTCGCCCATCAATTCCTTCTTGCGTTCGGCAGTAATCGACATCGTGTTTTTCCTTGTCTGTTTGAGGAAACGGGACGCCCTCAGCCGGGATGTCGTCCAGCAGGGGCCGGTGCAAGCAACGCGTCAAAGCGCGAAGCTGCGGCGCATATAGTGCAATTCCGACAAAAAGGCCAGCCCAATTCACAAGCCGGCTTTTTGCTGCATAAACGGGCACTTCCGCCTAGTCAGAGCCATTTCTTCCATTTGAAGTACGCAAAGAGCCCGACCGCAACAACCGCCATGAAGGCGAGCGACAGGGGATAGCCGTAATAGGCCTTCAGCTCCGGCATGTTCCAGGGCGAGGTGTCGGGGTCAAAATTCATGCCCCATACGCCGACAAGAAAGGTAAGCGGCAGGAAGATCACCGAGACGATCGTCAGATAGCTGATAACGTCGTTGGTGCGCGCTTGGCTGAGCGACAAGTGCATCTCGATCAGGCCGGTCAGCATGTCGCGCTGCGTTTCAACCAGTTCGATCAATCGCAGCGAATGATCCAGCGTGTCGTTGAGGAATAATTTGGTTTCGGCCTTCACATAGGGGACGTCGTTGCGGATCATGGTCGCCAGCGCGTCGCGCATCGGCCAAAGCACGCCCTTCAGCACATTGGCATCGCGCCGCAATTCGTGAAGCTGCCGCATCTGGTGCTTGTGCGCCTGGTTCAGCATCTGGTCCTCGATGCTGTCGACCAATTCGCCGGCAGCCTCGATCGGCGGGAAATAGCTGTCGACGATGGCGTCGATCAAAGCATAGGCGAGATAGTCGGCGCCGCGCGAGCGCAAGCGGTTGGGCACCGAGCTTGCGATCCGCTTGCGCACGGGATCGAACGGGTCGCCTTCGCGCTCCTGGAAGGTGACGACGAAGTTCTTGCCGAAGAAGACGGTGATCTGTTCGTAGCGATGCGCGGTGACATCGTCGATCATCCTGACGACGACAAAGGCATGGTCCTCGAAGAAATCCACCTTCGGCCGCTGGCCGGTGTTGACGACATCTTCCAGCGCCAGCGGATGCAGGTTGAAAATCCGGCCGATCTCCTCGATCAGCTGGATGTTGGCGAGGCCTGTGCAGTCGAGCCAGATGACCGGCCAATTGTGGCAATGGGTGTTGACGTCGTCGATGCTGGCATTGTCGATCGTCTTGAACTTCTCGGGCGAGATCAACGTCAGCCTGAGCTCGGAACGGCGTGCCGCCGGGTCGGCGATCAGCGTGCCGGGCGAAGCCCCGACCGGCGGCCGCCGTGTATTGAGCACCGCCCGCTTCTTGACCGTCTCAGCCTTTGCCATATGCCCCTCGAGTGCAGCGTCGGATGGCCCTACAGCGCCACGCATCCCTTCGGACGGCAAACGACGCCGTAGCCCTGTTGATTTAGCGCATGATCCTTTCCCAAAATAGAATCCGGTTGGAGACATGCACCGAGAGACAGCTGTTACCCGATAAAGACCCGCTTTGGCTTGAACATGCCTTGCTCGATGGCGCCGATGGCGACCAGCTTGCCATGTGCGGTGGCGCAGGCCTCGTGAGCTTCTACCGGCGCGTCACGGCCGCGAATGATGACCGGATTGCCGAGGCGGATTTTGGTTGCCGCATCGTCGCTGATCGCGACCTGCGGCAGGCATTCAAGCGCAGCGGCGGTATCGACCAGAAGCGCATCGATGGCACCGAAGTCGATCGGAGCGTCTGCTGCTTGCGGCTCGCCCTGTTCGCCGAAGCGGGCGGCTTCCAACTCGGCCAGGGTGACGAAATCTTCCTGCGTAAACGGCTCGACCTCGACCCGCCGCAGCTCGGCGATGTGGCCGAAACAGCCGAGGTCGCGGCCCATGTCGCGCGCCAGCGAGCGGACATAGGTGCCCTTGCCGCATTCGACCTCGAAGATGGTGCGATCGGCCTTATGCTCGACCAGGTCGAGCCGGCCGATCTCGACCTCGCGTGCTGGAATGTCGACCGTCTCGCCATCGCGGGCAAGGTCATAGGCGCGCTCGCCGGCGATCTTGATCGCCGAGAATTGCGGCGGTGTCTGCATGATGACGCCGGTATATTTCGAAAGCAGCGCCAGCACGTCGGCTTCCGCCGGACGGCGGTCCGAGCTTTTGGTCGCCGGGCCTTCGAGGTCGTCGGTCGAACGCTCCTCGCCCCAGGCAACCGTGAAGCGGTAGACCTTGGCGCCGTCCTGGACGTAAGGCACCGTCTTGGTCGCTTCACCAAGTGCGATCGGCAGCATGCCGGACGCCAGCGGGTCGAGCGTGCCGGCATGACCGGCCTTCTCCGCCTGGAACAGCCACTTGATCTTGGAGACGGCTTCGGTCGAGCCCATGCCGACCGGCTTGTCCAGTATCAGCCAGCCCGAGATCGGCCGGCCCTTCTTCTTGCCGCGGCGCGCCACTATTCGCTGTCCTTCCGGTCGTCTTTGTATTTGTCGGCGGCGCTGAGATCGCGCGCCACTTCGGGCGAGTGCAGCAATTCGTTGATCTTCTGGAAATTGTCGTAGCTGGTGTCGAGCCGGAAGCGGAATTCCGGCATGTACTTCATCTGCCGCAGCGCGCCGGAGACGCGGCCGCGGACGAACTTCGCATGCTTGTTGAGCGCTTCGACCACCGCACCGGCATCCTTGGCGCCAAGCGGCGAGACGAAGGCGGTGGCGATCTTCAGATCGGGCGACATGCGCACTTCGGAGACCGAGACCACGGCATTCTCGATCAGCGGATCGAGGATCTCGCCGCGCTGCAAGGTCTCGGACAGCGCATGGCGCACCTGCTCGCCGACGCGCAGCATGCGCTGGGATGGGCCAGCCGATGGTGGTCTTGGCATGAAAATTCTTCCTTCGCGCGGGTTCGAACCGCCTCAAACCGCTGACTTAACGCCGTTGGGCAGGTTTGGCTACCCTGGGCAACTGACCTTAATAGGCCTTCGTTCTATGACCGAGCCTGAGTTGCCCAGATTTCTATTTTCTCGAGCGCATCGGCGGGAACGACATCCCTTGGGATAAAAACGAAGCGGGTACCCTTATCTACGAGGAAAAACAGGTAATCGTTGCTCAATTGCACCCGTTCTATCTTTCGATTCTTTGTCTGGCTCTCGTCAAAAAACTGAATAATATACCCATCGAAGATTTTTACAGATTCGGTGGTATCGCCAATTTTCTTATTATTTACCTTTCTTTTTAAAAAACCAAAAAAACTACGAGCTACTATAAGATATATGGTCCCCATCGCAATTGGAGCGAGAACGTAAATTGTCTCACTGGAGACCACACTCTTCGAGAGGTACTCCAGCAGAGCGACGGCCAACGCAGATGTCCAGATAATCAAAAGAACTGCGGCTATCAAAATCAGCCAAGCAAGACCTGTGAGAATCCAACGCCTGGATCGACCATACCGCAGGTCGGAAAACGAACGCGCAGCACGTTTAAGCTGCGTATCATTTGTTTGGAAGGTATATTCCCATAGAGGGAACATACCTTCCAGATTTGAAGCGTCCTGGCCCATATCGGTGCCAATCGCTTTATAGCGTCCTGGTCACCATCTCGACGCGGAAGCACTCGATGACGTCACCGACGCGCATGTCCTCGTAGTTCTGGAAGGCCATGCCGCATTCCTGGCCGCCCGGAACTTCCGAAACCTCGTCCTTGAAGCGCTTCAGGGTCTTCAGCGTGCCTTCGTGGATGACGACGTTGTCGCGGATCAGGCGGACGCCCGCACCACGTTCGACCTTGCCTTCGGTGACACGGCAGCCGGCGATCTTGCCGACCTTGGTGATGTCGAAGATCTCGAGGATCTCGGCATTGCCGATGAAGGTCTCACGACGCTCCGGCGAGAGCAGGCCGGAGAGCGCCGCTTTCACATCATCGACCAGATTGTAGATGATCGAATAGTAGCGGATCTCGATGCCTGCCGCAGCCGCGGCCGCGCGGGCCTGCGCATTGGCGCGAACGTTGAAGCCGATGATCGCAGCCCCGGAGGTTTCCGCCAGCGACACGTCGCTTTCGGTGATCCCGCCAGCCCCCGCATGGACGATGCGGGCGCGCACCTCGTCGGTGCCGAGATTGTCGAGCGCCGCGTTGATCGCCTCGATCGAGCCCTGCACGTCGCCCTTGATGACCAGCGGGAATTCCTTCAATCCGCTGGTCTGCAACTGCGACATCATCTGTTCAAGCGAGCCGCGCTGGCCGGCATGTCTGGCCACCGCCTTCTCACGCGCCAGGCGCTGGCGATATTCGGTGATCTCGCGGGCGCGGGCTTCGTTGTTGACAACGGCGAAGCGGTCGCCCGCCAGCGGCGTACCTTGCAGACCGAGGACTTCCACCGGCATTGCCGGCGGCGCTTCCTTGACCTGCTCGCCGCGATCGTTGACGAGCGCGCGTACCCGGCCCCATTCGTTGCCGGCGACGAGAATGTCGCCCGGCATCAACGTGCCGGTCTGCACCAGCACGGTAGCGACTGGGCCGCGGCCCTTGTCGAGCTGGGCTTCGATGACAACGCCTTCGGCGGTGCGGTCCGGATTGGCCTTCAGGTCGAGGATTTCGGCCTGCAGCAGGATCGCTTCGAGCAACTTGTCGAGATTGATGCCCTTGGTCGCCGACACCTCGACGTCCAGCACCTCGCCGCCCATCGATTCGACGAACACCTCGTGGCGCAGCAGTTCCGAGCGCACCTTCTGCGGGTCGGCGTCATGCTTGTCGATCTTGTTGATCGCCACGATGATCGGAACGCCGGCCGCCTTGGCGTGATTGATCGATTCGATCGTCTGCGGCATGACGCTGTCGTCGGCCGCCACCACGAGGATGGCGATATCGGTCGCCTGGGCGCCGCGGGCACGCATCGCGGTGAAGGCGGCGTGGCCGGGCGTGTCGATGAAGGTGATCTTGTGACCGTTCTTCTCGACCTGATAAGCGCCGATATGCTGGGTAATGCCGCCGGCTTCGCCGGACACGACGTTGGCATTGCGGATGGCATCGAGCAACGAGGTCTTGCCGTGATCGACATGGCCCATGATCGTTACCACCGGCGGACGCGGCTGCAGGTCCTCGGGACGGTCGGCGATGTTGAACAAGCCCTCTTCGATGTCGGACTCGGCGACGCGGCGGACCGTGTGGCCAAATTCGGTGGCGACCAGTTCGGCCGTGTCGGCGTCGATCACGTCGCCAGGCTTCAGGATCTGGCCCTGCTTCATGAAGAACTTGACCACGTCGACAGCGCGCTCGGACATGCGCTGCGCCAGCTCCTGGATGGTGATGGTTTCGGGCAGGATCACTTCACGCATGACTTTCTCGCGTGGGTCGTTATGCAACGCGCGCTTGAATTTCTCCTGACGGCGGCGCATCGACGAGAGCGAGCGGGCGCGCGCATCCTCGTCGGAAAGAGCCGAATTCAGCGTCAGCTTGCCGCGGCGGCGGTCTTCCTCGCCCTTGGTCGGCTTGGCAGGACGCGCCACTTCGGGCGTGACCAGACGGCGCACTGGTGCACCGGCACCGGTCCGCTTCGGCTTGACCTCTTCCTCGTCATCCACTGTCGCCAGTTCGGCGGCGAGCGGCGCACGGCGGCGCGCCTCTTCCTCGGCACGGCGGCGGGATTCGGCCTCGGCTTGCAGCCGTGCCTCTTCCTCGGCCTGACGGCGAGCCGATTCCTCGCGCTCGCGGCGGCGGCGCTCTTCATCCTCGCTGCGGCGCTTGGCTTCCTCGATGGCGCGCTGGCGATCCTCGACGTCGCGGACCTTCGAGCCCTCGAGAGCCCGGCGGCGTGCTTCCATTTCCTGGCGCGACAACTCGTTCAGCACCATGCCGCCGCGTTCGACCGGCGGCGGAGGCGGCGGCGCCCTGGGAGCTTCCTGCACGGCAGGCGCTGCCGCGACCGGCTTCGGCGTGAAGATGGACACAGGCGCTGCCGCCGGCTCCGGCTTGTCGCCGGGCAGCGAGAACTTGCGCTTCTTGGTCTCGACGACCACCGACTTGGTGCGGCCGTGCGAGAAGTTCTGGCGCACCGTGCCCTGCTCCATGCCGGGGCGCTTCAGCGTCAAGGTCTTCTTCGGCGTAACACTCAGCGTCTTGTCGTCGCCCGATTTCGTATCGCTCATTCCATATCCTCTGCGGCATCATCTTCGTCAGCAACGGCCGCAAGCATTGCCAGATCGTCCGGGGAACCGCCCCGATATCGGTCGAGCGCAACCATGCGCTTCTGGACCGCCCTGCCCGCGTCTCCCGCGAGAACGGCAGCATGTATCACATTTGTACCCCCCAATGCCAAGCTCAACTCGGCCTCGGAGAAAAGTTTGTAAGCGCGGATCGCAGGCCCGCCGAGGTGGACGGTTGCCCGTCGCGCCTGGCTTATCTTGCGGACGCCATCGTCGGAAGCCTCGGTCGCGTGGAGCACGAAAAGTGCAAGTCCGCCGCGCACGGCGCTCTCGACCTTGGTCGCTCCGAGCGCTATGGCGCCCGCCTTGCGGGCCAGGCCAAGCATGCCCAGAGCGGACCTGGAAAGCAGCGCGTCGACCATACCACCAAGATCGGCCGGCACGGTCACCTGCGCCTTAAAAGCACGGGCAAACAGGTTTTTGGCCGCTGCCTTTTCTATATGTAGGCGGTCGGCCGTCACCCAGCAACCGCGGCCGGGCAGGTTTCTCTTGATGTCCGGAACGACGGCCGAATCCGGGCCGACGACGAAACGGATCAGCTCATCCGGTTCGGCTTGCCTGCGGGTGACGATGCAGGTGCGATCGTTCATCTCGTCCAAGGGCGGGTTCGGTGCGATGCGGTTTCACCTCACGCACCGACGGTTTCGTCAGCCGGCGCGCCCTCGGCGGCAAGCTCGTCTTCGGTGATCCAGCCAGCCTTCAGGCGAGCGGCCAAGACCATTTGCTCGGCATCGGCGCGCGACACGCCGTGATTGGCGAGCACACCCGGGAATACCTTCGTCTCGCCGTCCTTGCGTTCCTTCCAACCGGTCAGGTCGTCGGCGGCGTAGCCGGCGAAATCCTCGATCGTCTTCACGCCGTCCTCGCCAAGCGTCACCATCATGGCGGTGGTGATGCCGGGAATCTCGCGCAATTCGTCCTTGACGCCGAGCGCCTTGCGCTTCTCGTCATGCTCGGCTTCGATCTTTTCCAGATATTCGCGGGCGCGGGTCTGGATTTCCGAAGCCGTGTCCTCGTCGAAGCCGTCGATCGACGCGATTTCACCGGAATCGACATACGCGACCTCCTCGACGCTGGTGAAGCCTTCGGAAGCGAGCACCTGGCCGACCATCTCGTCGACGTCGAGGGCTTCCATGAACAGCGACGACCGTTCGACGAATTCCTTCTGGCGGCGTTCGCTCTCTTCCTGCTCGGTCAGGATGTCGATATCCCAGCCGGTGAGCTGCGAGGCAAGACGGACGTTCTGGCCGCGGCGGCCAATCGCCAGCGACAGCTGATCGTCGGGAACGACGACCTCGATGCGCTCGGCATCCTCGTCGAGCACGACCTTGGCGACTTCCGCCGGCTGCAACGCATTGACGATGAAGGACGCGGCCGAAGGCGACCACGGAATGATGTCGATCTTCTCGCCCTGCAATTCACCGACGACCGCCTGGACGCGGCTGCCGCGCATACCGACGCAGGCACCGACCGGATCGATGGAGCTGTCGCGCGAGATGACAGCGATCTTGGCGCGCGAACCCGGATCGCGGGCGACCGACTTGATCTCGATGATGCCGTCGTAGATTTCCGGCACTTCCATGGTGAACAGCTTCGCCATGAACTGCGGATGGGTGCGCGACAGGAATATCTGTGGGCCGCGCTGTTCGCGGCGCACGTCATAGACATAGGCGCGGACGCGATCGCCATATTTGTAGTTTTCGCGCGGAATCAGTTCGTCGCGGCGGATGATCGCTTCGCCGCGGCCGAGATCGACGATGACGTTGCCGTATTCGACGCGCTTGACGGTGCCGTTGACGATCTCGCCGATACGGTCCTTGTATTCGTCATATTGCCGGTCCCGCTCGGCCTCGCGCACCTTCTGCACGATGACCTGCTTGGCCGATTGGGCGGCGATGCGACCGAAATCCATCGGCGGCAGCTGTTCGGCGATGAAATCGCCGAGCTGGGCGTCCGGATTGCGCTCGCGCGCCGAGGAAATGGCAATCTGCGTCGCGTAATCGTCGACCTTTTCGACCACTTCCATCAGCCGCTGCAGCTTCATCTCGCCGGTGTTGGCGTTGATGTCGGCGCGGATATTGGTTTCCTGGCCGTAGCGCGAGCGCGCGGCCTTCTGGATCGCATCGGCCATGGCGGCGATGACGATCGACTTGTCGATCGACTTTTCACGCGCGACCGCATCGGCGATCTGCAGCAGTTCAAGCCTGTTGGCGCTTACAACCATCTTCTTTCTCCCGAGCTTGTTGCCGACCTTACGGCCGGCAGCCCAATCACATTTCCTGTTCGGTTTCGTCTTCCGCACCCTCTGGTGCGTCTTCGGGTTCGCCGCGGCGTTTCCTGGCTTCCTTGCGCGCCCGATTGTCCTTCGAAAGCGCATCGCGGATAAGATCGTCGGTCAGGACCAGCCGCGCTTCGGCAATCGCATCGTAGGGAACGCGCACCGTCGGCTCCTCGCCGTAAGCGGCCTTGTCACGCTCGATCAGCACACCGTCCGCGTCGCTTTCGGCAATCTTGCCCTTGAAGCGCTTGCGGTCGGCGACGAGAACCGACGTTTCCATCTTCACCAGATGGCCGGTCCAGGCTGCAAAGTCCGATTTGCGGACCAGCGGCCGGTCGATGCCCGGCGACGATACTTCGAGATGATAAGCCTTCTCAATCGGATCATCGACATCGAGAGCCGGCGACACCGCCCGGCTGACCTCTTCACAATCCTCGACCGTCATGGTGCCGTCCTCGCGCTCGGCCATGATCTGCAGCGTCAGCCCGTTCTGGCCCGACAGGTGCACACGTACCAAGCGGAAGCCAATGGCGCGCAGTACCGGCTGAACGATCAGCGCGATGCGCGCATCGATGCCGCTTTCGCGGATGATGCGGTCGTCGCCTTCGCTTGACGTCATTGTCATTCGGTCTCTGTCGCTCGATTCCTGTTTGGTCGGCAGGTAATAAAAAAGAGCGGGACCGGGTGGACCCACTCTTCGTCATACCGACCAAGAATTTGAAGCTGATATAGACGATCATGGTCCTCGTTTCAAGCCCGTCCTGCATGACGGCAAGGCTCCGAGTCCGCAGCGCTGCGCCAAATGCATGGCGCCCATGCAGTGATCCCCCTTTGAGCACCGGCCACGCACGACTATCTATGTTGCATTGCACAATTGGAGCGCTCGCTGCGCTCGAAAGGGTACCATCATGAACGATCGTCGATTTTTTTCAGCCATAGGCAATGTCTTTAGCGTGTTCGGCAGCGCCGTAGCAGCGTCGCGGGCTGTGGAAAGCGGTCGCAAGCCGCGTGCGCATGATTTGCGCAATCTCGGCATGGAGCCGGCAGCCTTCGACAAGATCCGTCGCTTCTGAGCCAGGTGAGCGCCGAGGGCCTTCGGCCCGCTCGCCTTGTGCCCAGCTCGGATTTCCCGCTTATTTCCGCACGAAGGTGAGATAGGCGGGCCGTCGGCCTTCGCGAATGGCTTTGGCCTCATAGCGCGTCCCTGGCCAGCCATCATAGGGCCGATGCCAGTCGGCTGCTTCGCTTGCCTGCCACGTGAAGGCGCCGTGCGCCCGGCAATGCAGGAGCGTCCAGTTCACATAGCTGTCGATGTCGGACGCAAAGTGGAACTTTCCGCCGTGCTTCAGGACGCGCGCGAAGCGGTCGAGATTGACCGGGCTGACGAAGCGCCGCTTCCAGTGCTTCTTCTTCGGCCACGGATCCGGATAGAGAAGATCAATGCCGTCAAGGGAAGCCTGCGGCAGCCAGTCCAGCAGGCGTGTGGCGTCGTCGTCATAGACGCGCAGATTGGCAAGCGGCCGCTCCCGGACCGCCATCATCATCTTGGCCATGCCGTTGACGAAAGGCTCGACGCCGATAAAGCCGGTCGCCTGGCTGGCCGTGGCACGGTGCAGAAGATGTTCGCCGCCGCCAAAACCGATTTCGAGGTGGACAGCCGAAACTTCGGCTTCGAAAAGGCTGCGCAGATCGGCCGGCGGTTCAACCGTCAGATCAAGCCTGTAAACGGCGAAGCCGCTCTCCAGCGCCGCCGCCTGCTGTGGTCGAATGGTCTTGCCGCGCCGGCGACCGAAAAATGCCTCGGTCGCACGGCTTGGCCGGTCCTTCGGGTCCATAGGCGCCGCGGTTAGGCGGCGACTGCTTCGGCGACTGGTTCGGCGATAGCGTCCTTGAGCGCCTTGGCGAGATCGGTCTTCTCCCAGGAGAAGGATCCGTCACGGCCGGCCTTGCGGCCAAAATGGCCGTAGGACGACGTCTTGGCATAGATCGGCTTGTTGAGATCGAGGTGGCGGCGGATGCCGGACGGCGACAGGTCCATCACGGTGCGCAGCGCACGCTCGAGCTTTGCCTCATCGACCTTGCCGGTGCCGTGGAGGTCGACGTAGATCGACAGCGGCTGGGCAACGCCGATTGCATAGGAAAGCTGGATCGTGCAGCGATCGGCGAGCTTTGCGGCAACCACGTTCTTGGCGAGATAACGCGCCGCATAGGCGGCCGAGCGATCGACCTTGGTGGTGTCCTTGCCGGAGAAGGCGCCGCCGCCATGAGGCGCAGCCCCACCATAGGTGTCGACGATGATCTTGCGGCCGGTCAGGCCGGCGTCGCCGTCGGGCCCGCCGATGACGAACTTGCCGGTCGGGTTGATGTACCAGTTGCAATTGTCGGCGATCTTCAGGTCGCCCAGTGCTTCGCGAATATAGGGCTCGACGACGTTGCGCACCTTCTTCGAATCCCACGTCTCATCGAGATGCTGGGTCGACAGCACGATCTGCGTCACTTCCGCCGCTTTGCCGTCGACATAACGGACGGTGACCTGACTCTTGGCATCCGGTCCGAGCCTGCCGGCATCACCGCTGCCTTCATGGCGCGCAGCCGCCAGCAATTCGAGGATCTTGTGGCTGTAATAGATCGGCGCCGGCATCAGGTCCGGGGTTTCGCGGCAGGCATAGCCAAACATGATGCCCTGGTCGCCGGCTCCCTCCTCGCCTTGCCGGTCGGAGGCGTTATCGACGCCTTGACCGATATCCGGCGACTGGCCGTGCAGCAGGACCTCGATCTTGGCTGTCTTCCAGTGGAAGCCGGCCTGCTCGTAGCCGATTTCGCGGATCGCCTTGCGGGCGACCGACTTGAACTTGGCCGGGTTGACAATCGGATGGCCGGCAGCATCCTTCAGGACGTTGCCCTCCTTGTCCTTCTTGAGCAGCGTCTCGGGGACACGCACCTCGCCGGCGATGACAACGCGATTGGTCGTCGCAAGCGTCTCGCAGGCAACGCGGACCTTCCACGGGTCCATGCCGGTCTTTCTGGCTTCGCGATAGACGAGATCGACAATCTCGTCGGAGATGCGGTCGCAGACCTTGTCGGGATGGCCCTCGGCAACGGATTCCGAGGTGAAGAAGTAATTGTGCCGCGTCACGGGTGTCCCCTCTTGAAAAAATATCGGCAGGCCGCCGATTTTGGCGCGCCAGTTGTTAACGGTGCCGGGCGCCGCTCGTCAAGCCATGCAGCCGTTCTGGTGTGAATTTTGACGTTATTATCTTTGCATCCCGAGACGGCGGCAGGGCGCACTGCGATCAGCCCTTGCACCAACAGACTGAGGAAAACGGCTTCGAGGAAGCGTGTCGAGCGAAATCGATCCGCGCTTTAGCGTATCTGCGGAATACACATCCCTCGATACGTGCAGCGGCGAGAAATTGCATGCCCAGCTACTTCACGGGCCAGTCAATCTCTTCACGGGCCGGTCAATCGACCTCGTCGGCGGAGAGCGACTTCACCAGCTCGATGATCTTGCGGCGCACTTTCACGTCGGCGATCTTGACGAAGGCGCGGTTCAGCTGGAGCCCTTCCGGGCTGCCGCAGAATTCGACGGCAGAGGTCATCGACGCATCCTCGGCAAATCCACGGGTGCCCGCGGGCTCCTGACCGGGCGCATCCTCGAAGAAGAAGGCGACGGGCACGCCGAGTATGGAGGCGATTGCCTGCAGACGGCTGGCGCCGACGCGATTGGTGCCCTTTTCGTACTTTTGGATCTGCTGGAACGTTATGCCGAGGTTTTCGCCCAGTTTTTCCTGGCTCATTCCCAGCATATTGCGGCGAAGCCGGATGCGGCTTCCGACGTGGATGTCGATCGGATTCGGCTTTTTCTTGTTTTCTTCTGTCATTTTTTCCTCGCCGAATTTATCCGGCTTTTTCTATTTTGCTGCCCAAACGACGCCGCGGCCCGTGCCCCAACAGAACGACCTTATCGACTTCGAAAATTTTCAGGCGCTTACAGTATGAGTTTCTAATGTGTCGGCTGTCAATTCGCCCGTAGCCTTTGCCTTACGTTCAAAATGCATGCCGCAACGGCAAGCAAAAACATGATCAGCATTCCGTTAATGCGTCGTTGGCTGGAGGAAACGATGGCTTGGTTGGAGATCGGCACACGCACATCGATGGCGCCGCGTGCATCGATTGCCAGCGCGTCGACGATGCGACCGCGCGGGTCGACAACGGCCGAAATGCCGTTATTAGCCGCGCGCAACAGGGGTACCCCATTCTCCACCGCCCGGATCTGCGCCTGCCTGAAGTGCTGGTACGGCCCCGGCGTGTCGCCGAACCAGGCGTCATTGGTGACGTTCACAATAAGCTCGGCTGCCGTTGCGTCAACCGCGACGAGATCGGGAAAGATGACCTCATAGCAAATAAACGGCAGCGCCCGGATACCGCCGGGCAGCGCGATCGGGTGCCGGTCATTGCCCGCCGCGAAGGTCATCGGACCGGCAACAAGCTGCTCAAGCCCGAAGCGGCCGAGCAGATCGGCGAAAGGCAGGTATTCGCCGAAGGGTACCAGGTGAACCTTGTCGACGGCATCGACGATTTCGCCCCTTTCGTCGATCGCCACCACAGAGTTGTAGTAACGGCTGCCGGCCGCCGAGCCGCCTTCCTCGCGAACGACGCCAGCGACCAGCATCTGGCCATCGCCAAGCATCTCTCCGATCGCAGGCAGGGCATCCGGACGTTCGGTGAACAGAAACGGCACGGACGTCTCCGGCCACAGGATCAATTGCGGCCTGTCATGGCCGGGTTCCGGCGCCTTGGCCGAAAGCCCCATCATGGTGGCGAAGATGCGGTCACGCACCGAGGCATCCCATTTTTCCGTGAGGTCGACGGCAGGCTGCACGATACGGACGTCGAGGCTGCGGGCAGCCGGCTTTTCGGGGGCGGCGAGCCGGATATAGCCGAAGCCGGCATGGGCGGCGACGAGAACGACAAGCAATGCCGCGCCGAGGCGAAGATGCCGGCGCGCCGCGAGCAGGGCCGGCAGCGCGAAGACGAAGACCGCAAGCGCGTTCATGCCGACCATGCCGGTCACCGAGACGCTCTGCATCAGCAAAGGCACCGGCATCGCCGCATAGCCGACGGCATTCCACGGAAAGCCGGTGAACAGAAAGCCGCGCAGCCATTCCGCCAGCGCAAAGCCGAAGGCCAGCGCGGCGATGCGGCCAATGTCGTTGCTCCACAACAGCCGGGCAACCACGGCAGCGAAACCGTAAAAGAAGGCCAGCGCGAGGGGGATGCCGACCACCGCGAACGGCAAAGCCCAGGCAAAGCTGTCGGCCTCGACCAGAAGCGCCGAGCCGACCCACCAGAGACCGGCAAGAAAGTAGCCGAAACCGAACCACCAGCCGGTGGCGAAAGCCGGCCGCAAGCGCCGCAGAAAACCGTCCGAGGCTTCGCTGGTCGCGCCATCGAGGAGCCACACCAGCAGCGGGAACGAAACGAAGCAGACGGCGAAGAAATCGTAAGGCGCCTGGGCAAGAACCGCCAGCGCCCCGGCAAGAAACGCCACCAGCGCGCGCCGCCAGCCCCAAAGCAGAATTATCCGGCCGGCCTGGCGCTCCATCAATGCTTCCGAGTCGTGCGAATCAGGAAGCAAGATTTATCAGGCCGCGGGCTTGGCTCCAAACAAACCCTAAGCCTGCTCGGTGCGGACGGCGCGGCGGCGCCGCTCGCCCTTCAGGGTCTCGACGATGCGCACGCGCTTGACGCGGCGCGGATCGGCGTCGAGCACATGGAACTCGAAGCCGGGTATGGCCTGCACCACTTCGCCGCGCGCCGGCACCCGGCCAAGCGTGTTGAAGATCATGCCGCCGATCGTGTCGACATATTCGCCATGCTCGCCGGCAGCGAAATCCTCGCCGATCATCTTGGCGACGTCGTCGATCTCGGCCTTGCCGTCGACGATGAAGACGCCTTCGCCGGCCTGGGTAATCATCGGCTCGTCCTCGTCGTGCTCGTCCTCGATGTCGCCGACCACCATCTCGACGATGTCCTCGAGCGAGACGAGACCATCGGTGCCGCCATATTCGTCGATAACCAGCGCCATCTGGGTGCGCGTCGTCTGCATCCGCCCCATCAGGTCGGAGGCGAGCATCGACGGCGGCACGAACAGCACCGGTCGGATCAGGTTGAGATCGCCGATGGTGCGCGCCAGATCGACCTGGGCGAGATCGAGAACCGTCGCGACCGGGGTTTTCCTGGTCGTCCTGCCCTTTCTGACGCGGGCGACCTTGGTGATGTGCGCCAGCACGTCGCGGATATGAACCATGCCGCGCGGGTCGTCGAGCGTCTCCGAATACACCGGCATGCGGGAGTGTCCGGACTGTTCGAACAGCCCCAGAAGGTCGCCGAGCTTCGTCGTGATCTCGACCGCCTCGATGTCGGCGCGCGGCACCATGACGTCCTCGACGCGCACTTCGCGCAGGCGCAGGATGTTGTTGAGCATGGCGCGTTCGCCGGGCGAGAAGGATTCTGCATCGCTCGCCGTTTCGGCGAGCGCACCGGCAATCTCCTCGCGCAGGCTGGTGCCGTTGCGGTGCCTGAAAAACCCGAGCACGCGATCGAACAGGGAAGGACCGGCAGGCGATGCCTCGCTGGCGAAGCTGCCGGTCGTGGTACTCGGACTCGAGCCCTCTTCCGTCGTTTCGGAAGGCTTGATCGCACTGCCGGCGTCGGAGCGGGCGGCAGTCTCTGGTTTGTCGTTCATCATCGTCCGGTCAATTGGTCTTTTGTAATTACGTGTAGGGATCGGGAATGGCAAGCCTCGCAAGTGCTGCGCGCTCTGTCGCTTCCATCAGTTCAGCTTCGGCATCCGTTTCGTGATCATAGCCGAGCAAATGCAGCAGGCCATGGATGACGAGATGGGAGATATGGTCCTCGACTGGCTTGTCTTCCAGTGCCGCCTCGCGCGCGACAGTCTCGGCGGCCAGGACGATGTCGCCGAGCATCGGCGGCAGAGGCCCGCCCCTGGCAAACGGAAAAGCCGGGAAAGACAGGACGTTGGTCGGCTTGTCCTTGCCGCGCCAGCCGGCATTGAGCGTACGGATATGGGCATCGTCGGAAAAGACTATGCTGAGCTCGGAACGGCCGTCCGCACCGGTTTCGGCAAAGGCGGCCGAGACGGCACGGTCGACAAGCTGCATCAGCGCCGCCTCGTCGGGCCAGTCGCCCGCCTCGATCGCGATATCGATTTCGACGGGAAGCAGTCCCCCCGCCTTTTGCTCCTCAGCCATGCGGCCGCATAATCATATCAGCTTTCGACACCCAAGCCCCTGGCCAGCTTGCCGTCACGGTCGTAGGCCTTGACGATCTCGGCGACCAGCGGATGCCTGACGACGTCGCCTTCATTGAAGCGTACGGTCACCATGCCGGTGACGCCGTCGAGGATTCTCAACGCCTCGACCAGGCCGGACTTGGTGTTCGGCGGCAGATCGATCTGGGTCGGATCACCGGTGACGATCATGCGCGAGTTCTCGCCGAGCCGGGTCAGGAACATCTTCATCTGCATCGGTGTGGTGTTCTGCGCCTCGTCGAGGATGACGGCGGCGTGCGCCAGTGTACGGCCGCGCATGAATGCCAGCGGCGCGATCTCGATGACCTCGGCGGCAATCGCCCGCTCGACCTTGTCGGCCGGCATCATGTCGTAGAGCGCATCATAGAGCGGCCGCAGATAGGGATCGACCTTCTCCTTCATGTCGCCCGGCAGAAAGCCAAGCCGTTCACCGGCCTCGACCGCGGGGCGCGACAGCACGATGCGTTCGACCATGCCGCGTTCGAGCAGCATTGCCGCATGCGCCACCGCCAGATAGGTCTTTCCGGTGCCGGCCGGGCCGATGCCGAAGACGAGTTCCGACCGCTCCAGCGCGCGCATATAGGCGTCCTGGTTGAGCGAGCGGGCATAGATGGTCTTCTTGCGCGTCGATATCTGTGCGGCGGACACCTTGCCCTTGCGCTCCAGCGTCGGCAGCGTCAGCTGGTCGTCGGAGGCGATCGCCATGCGTACCGCGCCGTCGACATCGGACTGGCCGATATCGGTGCCTTTCTGCAGGATGCCGTAAAGATTGTCCAAGGCACGGCGCGCCTGCTCAGCGGCCGAAGAGGAGCCCTTGATGGTCAATTGATTGCCGCGCGAGCGGATGTCGACGCCGAGCTTCTGCTCGAGCCTGGCCAGATTCTCGTCGAACTGGCCGTAGAGGGCGCTGGCAAGCTTGTTATTGTCGAAAGTCAGTACGATGTGCGCCATATCCGAGGCCCCGGAGGGTAGATTCTGGGGCAGGTTCTTGACTTCAGCAGCGCTCAACCGTCTCTCCTCATCTGCCGAGGCCTTCAGGCCAATTCGGCGAACAGGCTGTTGTAGCCCGTCTTCGTGATTCGTACCTGGATAATGTCACCGATTTCGCCGGCCTTTTCATCAACAATAACTGGCTGCAGCCAAGGCGAGCGGCCAACCTTCTGGCCGGCCTGGCGCCCGGGCTTTTCGATCAGCGTGTCGATAGTCCTGCCGACCAGGCTTGCGCCGAAATCCTGCTGCTGTTTCAGAAGCAGCGCCTGCAGCCGCTGCAGGCGCTCGTCCTTGACGGCCTCCGGCACGTGGTCGCCCATCTCGGCGCCCGGCGTGCCGGGGCGCGGAGAATATTTGAACGAGAAGGCCGAGGCATAGTTGACGTCTTCGACCAACTGCATCGTCGCCTCGAAATCCGCTTCCGTCTCACCGGGAAAGCCAACGATAAAATCGCCCGACAGTGCGATGTCGTTCCGTGCGGCACGGATGCGGTCGATCAACGTCAGATAGTCCTTGGCCATATGCCTGCGGTTCATCGCCTTGAGTATGCGGTCGGAGCCGGATTGCACCGGTAAATGTAGATAGGGCATCAGAGTAGGCAAATCACGATGGGCGGCGATCAATTCATCGTCCATGTCGCGCGGATGGCTGGTCGTGTAGCGCAGCCGCGCCAGACCTGGAATCTCCGCCAGCCTGAACAGCAGCCGGCCAAGGCCCCATTCCTCGCCGTCTTCGCCTCTTCCGTGCCAGGCGTTGACATTTTGGCCGAGCAGCGTCACCTCGCGCACGCCGGCATCCGCCAGGCGCTCGGCCTCGGCGACGATCTGTGCCACCGGCCGCGAGACTTCCGAGCCGCGCGTATAGGGCACGACACAGAAGGTGCAGAACTTGTCGCAGCCTTCCTGAACGGTCAAGAACGCGGTCACGCCGCGCCTTATCAGTTCGGCGCGCTTTGGCTGCGGCAGATGCTCGAACTTGTCCTCGACGGCATAGTCGGTCTCGACGATCTTTTCGCCGCTCCGCGCCCTCGCCAGCACACCGGGCAGCCGGTGGTAGGTCTGCGGGCCGATGACCAGATCGACGGCCGGCGAGCGGCGGATGATCTCGGCACCCTCGGCCTGCGCCACGCAGCCGGCGACCCCGACCAGCATTTCGCGCCCGGTCTTGGCACGTTCCGCCTTCAACTCACGGATGCGCCCAAGTTCGGAATAGACCTTTTCCGCCGCTTTCTCGCGGATGTGGCAGGTGTTGAGCAGCACCAGATCGGCCTCGCCGATGGCGTCTGTCGCGGCATACCCGTCGGCCGCCAGAGCGTCGGTCATGCGCTGCGAATCGTAGACATTCATCTGGCAGCCATAGGTCTTGACGAAGACCTTCCTGGTCGCGGCAGCCGGAACGACCAGGTCTTCGGCGGCAGCGCCGATGTCGTCGCGTTCTATCGTGTTCAATTCCATTTCGCGGCTTCTAGCGCCTTTCCCTGACAAAAAACAGACGAATCTGGCCGGAACCTGCGCAGACTACCGGCTTGGGCGCGGTTCGGCGAGCGCTGCCTGCACCATCTCGCGCACCTGGCGTTCCATCTGCTTTGCCGTCTCCTTGCGGCTGGAGCCCTTGGAGAAAGCAATCGCCTCGCCAAAATGCACCTCGACGTCGAGGGCGCCCTCAGCCATCAGCACCTTGAGGTGCGGCATCAGCTCCTCATCGCCAATCCAGGCGGCAACCGGCCGATGCCGGCGGCCGAGCGGCACGCCATGCAGGCGCGTATAGACGATCGCCACCGGCTGGATGAAGACCTGTTCGGCCGCCCCTTCAGCAATCGCCATTGTCGCGGCGCCGAACAGCGTGCTCTTGAACGGCAGGATCATGTTGCCGTCGCCGGTCGAGCCTTCGGCGAACAGCACCATGGCGTCGCCCTTGGCCATGCGGGCGGCGATCTCGCTCGCCTGGTCGCCCGATGAACGTTTGCGCTCACGTTCGATGAAGACGGTGCGCTGCAGCTTCGACAGCATGCCGATCAGCGGCCAGCCGGCCATGTCGGCCCTGGCGATGAACGTCACGTCGACCATCGACCCCAGCACCATGATGTCGGTCCAGGAGATGTGGTTGGCGGCAACCAGC
The DNA here is from genome assembly GCF_055811495.1 of Mesorhizobium sp. WSM4830. NCBI lineage: Bacteria > Pseudomonadati > Pseudomonadota > Alphaproteobacteria > Hyphomicrobiales > Phyllobacteriaceae > Mesorhizobium > Mesorhizobium sp. WSM4830. The sequence continues at coordinate 223,782 of NZ_JBVVQI010000007.1, forward strand.
AATGGGCGCTGGCCGGACAGCGCCCCCTTGACATGGATGCGCAGCCCCAGCGCCCTGACGATCATCCTGTGCCAGATCTTCAGGATGAAGGTCTCGCGCCAGAACCCGGTCTTCATCGACAGGACCTGCAGCGGCACAAGCACCAAGGAGCCGACGACAACCAACCCAAGCGCCAGGAAAATCCTGATTTTTCCGATCATCCGCACCACCCCGGCGTTTGGCTAGCGAAGATCGCGGCGCATAACAAGCGCGCCGGTCGGGCCGTGTTCCGGCGACTTGTAATAGTTGGCGCGCTTGCCGACCTCGCGGAAGCCGAGCCGCCGGTAGAGCGCAATCGCGGCGACATTGATCTCGTCGACCTCGAGGAAAAGCGCCTCGGCGCGCTGTGCGTGCAGTTCACGCAGCACCGCATCCATCAATTGCCAGCCGAGCCCCCGGCGCCGATGCGAGCGTGCCACCGCGACCGTCAGGATCTCCCCCTCGCCGGCCGCCAGCCGCGCCAGCACAAAGCCGACCGGCGGCTTGGCGCCCTGTCCGGTCTCGCGCGCGGCATAGCCGAACACCGTGTCCTGCTCGAGCAGCGCGGCGAATTCGTCGTCGGTCCACGGCCGCGCGAAATCCTCGCGATGCAGCACCGACATTGCCGTGCTGTCGGCAATCGTCAGCGGCTCGATCGCGTAGTCCCTGCGACGCGGCTGGAGGAAGGGAATGCGCATCAGTTTTTTTGCCTCGACAAAACAAAGCCGGCCTGCGGCTTGGCGTCCGCGCCGCGCAAATACAACGGCTTCGGCTTTTCACCATCGTCTTTAGCAGTCGCCAGCCGGGCATAGACGGCGATGTCGGCGGTGGCCCCTACCGGGCCGGTGTCAAAAGCGCGCCCGACCGAGGCGGCAATTTGCGACGTCGCGGTGCCGGCAAGAACCGCAGAGCAGTCGACCGCGATGGCGGCGGCTTGCGAGAGCGTGGTCACCGAGGGACCGTAAATCAAAACGGATGCTTCATCGTAAAGTGCCGCATGGATTTCCTCGCGCCCTGCATCGAGCGCGGCGAGAACGGCGCGGCCGGGAAACGTTACTCTCGCTTGCGCCGCCAGTGCTTCCAGAGTCGTCACGCCGATCGCCGGGATTTTCAGCGCCAGCGCAAGGCCGCGCGCCGCCGAGACGCCGACGCGCAGACCGGTGAAGGAGCCCGGACCGGTGGAAACGGCAATGGCGCCGAGGCCGGTAAATTCCGTTCCCGCCGCCTTCAATGCCCCTTCGATGACACCCATTAGATGCTCAGCATGGCCCTTACCGAGATCGTGCACCGAACGGCCGAGCTCTTTCCCGGCCGCCGCGTCGTAGACGCAGGCGGCGCAGAGATTGGCGGCACAGTCGATGGCAAGCAATTTCATGAAGCGGCCGGTTGAGACAGTTTCGAAACAAGTTCCCTCTGCCCGCCAGGGCTGATCCCCGCAAGGGAATAATGGATAAATCGTCAGGCGCCCTGGCTTCGGCGCGGGCCAAAATGTAAGTTTCAACGCACGCAATCGCCACAATAAGTATCGGGACTTAGCCGACCTGCTCGATACGCACCACGTGATTGTCCCAGACATAGTCCGGCTCGGAACGTATCGAGCCACCGGCCTCGACGATTTCGCCGGCGCCGGTCGTCGCCATGAAACTTTCCGCATCGGGTGCAACGCCGCAGACCTCGACCAGCACCTTGGTGGCGACGATGCGGCCGCTGGCCGCGTCGATCACGGCAAGCGAATTCCCTTCAGGCGAAGACACGGCGATGGTGCCGGCGGCAGGATTGGCGGCGACCGAGCCGATATAGTTCCTGAAGCCGGAGAGCACGTCCTGCGACATGTCGAGCAATTTCAAGTCCATGCCGCGCGCCGCGCGGCCGACCAGCGGGGGACGATCGGTACCCGGCCCCCTGTACTGACAGCCGAACCAGACGGTGCCGGAGCGGTCGGCATCCATATGGCGGATCGACAGTTGGTGCAGGGCCGGCGGCAATTCGTGCTTTTCGATGAGATCGCCGGTAAGGCGGTCGACCAGAACATAGGAAGGCTTCATCGTTGCGATGTTGAGCTCGGCGCGGCCATAATCCGGATGCGTCTCGATGCCGCCATTGGCCACAGCAATCGTCCTGCCATCGGAAAGCAGCAAAAGCTCGTGCGGGCCCGTGCCGTAGGTCGGGAACTCGCCGATGCGCTTGAATTTCGCATGCGCGTCATAGACGCCGACGACGCCGGCGGCATTGTCGAAATCGTTCTCGGTTGCGTAAAGCAGCGCACCGTCGGCCGAGAACACGCCGTGGCCGAAGAAATGCCGGCCGGCAACGCTGGCAATGGTGCGCGGTTCATCGCGGCCGGTATGGTCGAAGACGACAGCAAAGGTGCCCGGCTGCCTGGCAAACACCACCGAGCGCTTAGACACCGGGTCGAAGGTAACGTCGTGGCCTCGATGGGGCAGATCGATCGTGTGCAACAACTTGCCGGCCTCGGACAGGACGGCCGCGCCATAGCTGCCGTCGCGCTTGACGAAAGCGGTGGCGAAGACCGCCTCGGCGTCGAGTGTCTTTGCCCATGCCGACGGCGCCATCGCCGCGACGAGACCAGCGCCCGCGGCCCTCAGGAAATCGCGCCGATCGATCAGCGGCGTCCTCATGATCAGTCGCCATCCAGAGACGAGAACCCGGCGGTCAGGCCGAATTCGGTGGTCAGCCTGGTGCCGATCAGGGTCGTCAGGCTGGATGTCACCAGTGAGAAATAGTCGAGCTTCCGGCGCAGCGCCGGATCGGCAAGTGCCTTGTCGATCGGTCCTCTGATCGCCTTGGCCGCCTCGATCCCGTTGGTGAGCTGGATGTGAACCGATTCCGCCATCCAGCGCGCATCGGGCGGCAGCGCGTCGCCAAGCTGCGAGGCCTGGAACAGCGCGTCCATGCCCGCCAGATTCCCGGTCAGCGAGCGGGCGGTGTTTTGCGAGCGCCAATAGATCGCCTGTTTCGGTTTATCGGCCTCCGGCTTGGCACCCAGGAAGCCCTTCAGGCGTACGTCGCGGACCATTTCCAGTTCGTTGATGAAGACGCCGACCAGTTCCGTCACCGCTTCAGTGCCGTTGTGGTAGAGCGCGTTCTGCGGACCGGGATTGGCCCAGAACGCGGCAAAGCCGTCGGGCTTGTTCCAGGCGTCGCTGACCTCGCCGGCGATTGCCTCGACATTGCCGGCGATGGCCGCACCGTAGGCGCAGCGATAGGCGTCGTCCCTGCCGGCCAATTGACCGGCGCCGTCGCCGTAGAGGACGAATTCCAGTGCGCCGAGCCCTTGCATGGCGACGCTCTTTGTCGCCAGCTGGGCCAGATCGGCGGCGGTCGGATCCTTACCGGCAAGTGCTGCCTGCACCTGCTTCAGGCCGATGCTCTTGCGGTCCGGCCAAAACAGCATGCGCTCAAGCCGGTTGTTTTCCGCGATCGGCCCGAAACGGATGATTTCCACCACCGACCAGGCATCCACGACACCCGAGAATTCGGCGCGCGCCGCATCGAGATTGTCTTGCAAGGGCGTCTGGCAAAGCGTGTGCATTGCCTCGGTCAAGCTGTCCGCATGGTCATGCAGCCTGGCATAGGCCGGGCGGATGAAGCCGTCGATCGCCCGCTGGATCACATCCGAAGCCTTCACCGCCGCGGATGCCGGCAGCGCACCGGCGAGGACCAGCATCAGAGCGAGTGCAAGACGCTTCCGCATCAGAGCGACTCCAGGAACTTGATCAGCGCGGCGCGGTCGGCCGCTTCGGCAGCGGCAAAGCGGTCACGCGCCTTCTGGCCCTCGCCGCCATGCCACAGGATTGCCTCGGCCAGGCTGCGTGCGCGCCCGTCATGCAGGAAGAAGATGTTGCCGCTGACGGTCTGGGTGAGCCCGATGCCCCACAGCGGCGGCGTGCGCCATTCGCTTCCGGTGGCCTCGCCCACCGCCTGTCCGTCGGCAAGACCGGGTCCCATGTCATGCAGCAGGAAATCGGAATAAGGCCAGATCAGCTGGAAGGCCTGCGCCTTGTTCGGGGTGCCGCGACGGGTGACGAATTTCGGCGTATGGCAGGAGATGCAGCCCATATCGTAGAACAGTTTTTTGCCGGCGAGCACGTCCGGGCTGTCGAGATCGCGCCGAGCCGGCACGGCAAGGTTTTGCGAATAGAAGGTCACGAGGTCCATGACCGGCGGTGGAGCTTCAACCGGACCGAGGCGCTCTTGCACACCGTTGGGTAGGGCAAGGCAGGTCTTTTCCGCGGCGCTGCAATCGCCCCAGTGCTTCGGCACCTCAGGCGTCGAAATACCGATATCGCCGGCAAAAGCGTCCGCCGATTGCTGGCGGATCGATGCCGCCTGCGCCTTCCAGCCGAAACGGCCGAGCGTCAGTTCACCGCTGCTGCCGTCGCGAATTATATTGGGCCTGCCGGAAATCCCGTCACCATCGCGGTCGGTCGCATCGGCACGCGCAAGGATGTCGGCAGGAGCGATCTGCTCGACCAGGCCAAGGCCGATCATCGGCGGCGTCATGCGCGGCGACAGCGTGGTGTGTGGATCGAGCGGCCCGTAGGCGAGACCCTCGACCGAATAGCTCGGCTTGCGCAGCGACACCGTGCTGCCGTCCGCCAGTTTTACTTTTTGCTCCTGATAATCGACATGCATCCTGCCTTCGCCCTGCAGGCCGGGTACCGCCAATTCCTGCAATTGCGTGCCGTAGACCGGGTCGGGGAAGTTGAGCACCTTGTGATCGGCGAGCGCGGCTTTCTCCTCACCGGTACTGGCTTCCCTTGCCAGGCGCAGGAACATCGAGGTGGTGCCGCTGTCGCCTTCGGGCGGATGGCCGCGGCCGTCCTTCAGATGGCAGTTCTGGCAGGCGCGCTCGTTGAACAGCGGACCGAGCCCATCCGAGGCCTGTGTCGAGGATGGCGACGACACCCAGTTCTTGCGGAAAATGGCGTTGCCGAGCTTGAAGGTGCCCTCTTCCTCGAAGCTGATGTTGGCGGAGGATTGCGAGAAGGCGTCCTTGTTGACGTCCTTCTTCGAGGTGCCGGCGCCGCCCTGCATCAGCTCGAATTGCTCGGGCTTGGAGAAATCGCCGGTCGGCCTGGTGATGGCGATGACGCGCGCCAGATCCTTCGGCGTCAGATCGGTGCGGCTGGTGGCAAGCCCCGCCGGTTGCGGCGCCCCGGCCAGCGCCGAGGCCGTGAGCGTCGCCACCACGGCAAGAAAGGCGCCGCGAAGGATACCGTATCGCAGCTTCTTCTGAGGCGGCAGGCCGCAACCTTCGGCCGGCCGCAAGCGGCGCATGAACTCTAGGGGGCGCCGCATTCCCGCATATCCTTATTCCGCCTCGTCGGCCGATGCCGCGTTGAGTTGGCCGTATTTTTCCTCGCCGATCGAGGCGAGCAGGTCGAGTTGCGTCTCGAGGAAGTCGATGTGACCTTCCTCGTCAGCCAGCAATTCCTCGAACAGCTTCATCGTCACGTAGTCGCCTGCTTCGTTGCAAACCTCGCGCGAACGCTTGTAGGCGGTGCGCGCGTCATATTCGCCGGCAAGATCGGATTCGAGCACTTCCTTGACATTCTGCCCGATGCGCAGCGGCGCCACGGACTGCAGGTTCGGATGGCCCTCGAGGAAGATGATGCGCGCCACGAGCCGGTCGGCATGGTGCATTTCCTCGATCGATTCAGCGCGTTCCTTCTTCGCCAGCTTGGCGTATCCCCAGTCTTCCAGCAGCCGGAAATGCACCCAGTATTGATTGACCGCCCCAAGTTCCAGAAACAGAGCCTCGTTAAGCCGCTCTATGATCTGCTGTTCGCCTTTCATGGGTTCTGCTCCCGTATTGGACGCGCAGGCCTCTGACGCGATCCAGGTGTGAAACGATGTCCACGCCGCTCGCCGCCGAGCGGGCATGGTAATTTTCGGTGACCCGAATGATCGTTTCGACCACATTTGGGAAGCAGCCGCAACAGCGACCGCGCTTGTGCATGGCATGATAGACCTTCGCCGGCACGATAAGCTGCCAGGGGTCCTCATCCAGCAGTCCGACGATCGTCTGCTCTATCTCCTTTTCGGTGATGATGTTGCAATGGCAGATCAGCATTTGTCGCTCTGGCTGACGGCGCTTCGTTGCGCCGCGTGGCTGGTGGTTCGAAGTTTACTGGAACACCTTGTCCGGTGAGTCGAGGCTGTCCGAGCCCTCGAAGGCTATGGCATTGAGCTTCAGGGTACCGACGGCGCGTTCGATCGACTTGGTCTGATCGACCAGCGCGTCGATCGCCGCCTGCACGGTGGCATTGCCTTCCGTGTTGCCTTCTCCGATCTGCTGGTCATAGGCCTCGCCGGCAAGTGCCCGCGCCTTGATGGCCTCCATCTTGGCGACGGTGACGTCCAGCTTAGCCGACAATTCCTTGTCGATCGCCGGATCGGCTTGCCTGACCATGTCGGCCACCGACGGCCCCTCGACGACCGTGCCGTCAAGCCGCGTGTAGCTGCCGTGATAGGCGGCACGGATGCCGATCGCGTCATAAAGATGGGAGTTGTAGGTGTTGTCGGAGAAGCAATCGTGCTCCTCTTCCGGATCGTGCAGCAAGAGGCCGAGCTTCATCCGCTCGCCGGCGAGCTCGCCATAGGACAGCGACCCCATGCCGGTGAAGATGATCGAAATGGCGGCGTTCGGCTCGCCATCGACAAGGTTCTTGCGGGCGGCGCCGCCTTCCTTCCAGTCGTCGACCATATCCTTTAGATCGGAAACCAGAAGGTCGCTCGCCGATTTCAGGTACTGCGCCCGGCGGTCGCAATTGCCGCCGGTGCAATTGGTGAGGTCGTAATCGGTGTAGGGCCGCCCGCCGGCGCCCGGGCCGGTGCCGTGCAGGTCTTGCCCCCAAAGCAGGAATTCGATGGCGTGATAGCCGGTCGCCACATTGGCCTCGATACCGCCGGCTTCCTGCAGCGTGCCGGAGAGGAACTCCGGCGTCAGATTGGCGGCGTCGACCTTCTTGCCGTTGATCTCGATCGACTTGTTGGCGATCACATTGGCGGTATAGAGCGCGTTGGCGTCCGACTCGGTGCCGTAGCTCTTGGCGACATAGTCGATCAAGCCCTCGTCGAGCGGCCAGGAGTTCACCTTGCCTTCCCAGTCGTCGACGATGGCATTGCCGAAGCGATAGACTTCGGTCTGCTGATAGGGAACGCGCGACGCCTTCCAGGCCTCGCGCGCGGCGTTCAGCGTTTCGGCGGATGGCTTGGCGAGCAGCGCGTCGACGGCCTTGTCGAGCGCTTCGGCGGTGATCAGCGAATCCTCGTATTTGGCGAGCGCAATATCGGAATAAGTCTTGATGACCGCCTTGGCATCGGTTTGCGCCTTCGCCGGCAGCACGAACACCGCTGCTGTAAGCATCGCGGTGGCGCCGATCGCCGCTAGCCTGCCGCCATACCGTGCCGTGATCATCGTTCTCATGACTGTCTCTCCTCGGGAATCAATGAAATACCGGCGCCGCGGCGGGCAGCTGCCAGCGGGCAAAGAAGGGTCGCGCCATCGCGCGGTTCGCGGAAGAAAGACACCGAAATGCCTCCAATCGAAAGGGTTCAAGGCCCAGACATCAAAGGGATGCGCTGACGCGCGAGCTTCCATAAAACGGCGAAGACGCCGGATGTCAACTGGCGGCGGAGAAAAAATTCAATTGAAACAACAGTTTAGAATTATTCTAAACTAGAACTGTCAACTTTAACACCGACGTATGAGGAATGCCGGCGCATGACGCAGTTGACAGGCGGCCGTTCCGGGTGCGACCCGGATCGGCGCTCTTGCGGCGGCGCCGGACAATCGCCACTTGGCGGGACGTCCTAGATTTGGATGAGGAATCGGGCTGTTATGAAGAACGGGGTCGTCATTGTCGGTGCGGGTCATGCGGGCGTGCAAGCGGCCGCCAGCCTGCGCGAAGAGGGCTATGATGCCCCGGTGATCCTGGTCGGCGATGAAAACGAATTGCCCTACCACAAGCCGCCGCTGTCGAAGACCTTCATCAAGGATCAGCAAGCAAAGCCGCAGCCGTTGCGCGGCGAGGCTTTTTATACCGGCAGCGCCATCGACTACCGGCCAGGCATCCGGATCGAGCGCATCGATGTAGGCGGCCGCAGGCTGGAGATATCGGGCGGCGGCGTGTTGCCGTTCGAGCGGCTGATCCTCGCCACCGGCGCGCGGCCGCGCCTGCTGCCGCTGCCGGGTTCGGAGCTTTCCGGCGTTGTGTCGCTGCGCTCGCTCGGCGATGCCCGCCTGATCCGCGAATTGAGCGCGCAGAGCGAGGAGGTCGTCATCCTCGGCGGCGGCTTCATCGGCCTGGAGATTGCCGCGACGCTCACCGCGGCCGGCCGTAAGGTCACCGTGGTCGAAGCGGTCGACCGGCTGCTCGGCCGCGCCGTGGCGCCGGTCATCGCCGGCCATGTGCGCCAGCGGCTGGAAGCCACCGGTGTGCGCATCCTTACCGGCACCACCATCGAACGGCTGGAGGGCGAGAACGGCCGTGTTTCGGCTGCAATCACCTCATCCGGCGAAAAATTGCCGGCGCAGATGGTCGTCATCGGCATCGGCGTCGTGCCGAATGTCGAATTGGCCGAAGCCGCCGGCATTGCCATCGCCAACGGCATCCGCGTCGACCAGCAGATGCGTACATCGGTGCCGGAAATCCTCGCTATCGGCGACGCCGCCTCCTACCGGCACTGGTTCACCGGCGGCGAGGTGCGGCTGGAATCGGTGCAGAACGCCACAGACCAGGCGCGGCTCGCCGCTCGGACCATCGTCGGCCATGCCGAAAATTATTCGGCGGTGCCGTGGTTCTGGTCCGATATCGGCGACATGAAGCTGCAGATGGTCGGCCTGATTTCGGGCGGCGACAGCCATGTCGTGCTGGGCGACGTGGCCGAGAACAAATTCTCGATCTACCACTACGCCGGAAGCCGGCTACTTGGCATCGAGTCGGTCAATCGGCCGGGCGACCATATGCTTGGCCGCAAGATGCTCGGCGCCGGCTTTTCGCCGTCGCCGCAGACTGTCGCGGCCGGGGCCGACGGGCTGAAGGCGGCGCTCGCCGCCTTCGAGCAGGCAGAGCCTGCAAGAGCGGCGGGATAGCTCTAGGCGAGGCGGGCTTCGCGGATCGAGCTTTCCAGGATGTCGAGCGCCTCGTTCATGACGCCATCCTGGATGGTGATCGGCGCGAGGAAGCGGATGACGTTGCCGTAGACGCCGCAGGTGAGCAGGATCAGGCCCTTGTCGAGCGCCTTCAGCCGGACCGCATTGGCGAGTTCCGGCGACGGCAAGCCCTTCTTAACATCGTTGAACTCGACCGCGTTCATGAAGCCGGGGCCTCTGATATCGACGATCTCCGGCGCTTCGTCGCGGATCGATTGCAGGCGCTGCTTCAGACGGTTGCCCAGCGTGTTGGCGCGGTCGCAGAGCTTCTCTTCGTCGATGACGTCAAGCACGGCATGCGCCGCGGCAACGCCGATCGGGCTGCCGCCATAGGTGCCGCCGAGCCCGCCGGGGTTCGGCGCATCCATGATCTCGGCACGCCCGGTGACCGCCGCCAGCGGGAAGCCACCGGCCAGGCTCTTGGCCATGGTGGTGATGTCGGCTGCCACCTCATGGTGGTCCATGGCGAACATCTTGCCGGTGCGGGCAAAGCCGGTCTGCACCTCGTCGGCGATCAGCAGCATGCCGTGCTGGTCGCAGATCTTGCGCAATGCGGTCACGAAGTCGCGTGGCGCCTCGTAGAAGCCGCCCTCGCCCTGCACCGGCTCGACGATGATCGCGGCGACGCGGGCCGGATCGACGTCGGCCTTGAACAGCCGGTCGAGCGCAGCCAGCGAATCAGCGACCGACACGCCGTGCAGCGCCACCGGGAACGGCGCATGGAAGACATCCGCCGGCATGGCGCCGAAGCCCACCTTGTAGGGCACGACCTTGCCGGTCAGCGCCATGCCCATGAAGGTGCGGCCGTGAAAGCCGCCGGAAAAAGCGATGACCGCCGGCCGGCCGGTGGCGTTGCGGGCAATCTTGATGGCATTCTCCACCGCCTCGGCGCCGGTGGTGACGAAAATCGTCTTCTTGTCGAACTTGCCGGGCAGCATGCCGTTCAGCCGTTCGGCCAGCCTGATATAGCTCTCATAGGGCACGACCTGGTAGCAGGTGTGGGTGAAGCGGTCGAGCTGCGCCTTGACCGCTTCGATCACCTTCGGATGACGGTGGCCGGTGTTGACGACAGCGATGCCGGACGAGAAATCGATGTAGCGGCGGCCTTCCACATCCCAGATCTCCGAGTTTTCGGCGCGATCGGCATAGATCTGCGTGGTCATGCCGACGCCGCGCGAAATCGACTGGCTCTTGCGTTCGGAAATGGCTGAATTTGTCATCGTATCCCTCACCGGGCCGGCGCCCGCTCTCGTTTGATGGCTGTCGAGACTCTTCTGAGCTTATTTCAGGTTTTCCTCAAGTTGGCAGCATCGCCGGGCGATTGGGCCTGCCGATGCCGGTGTCGGCAGCCGAACGCCCGCCGCTCATGCCGTCCTGACAAATCCTTCGCTCGCCCGAAGCAGATTGCGCGTGTAGTCCTCGGTGACGCGGCGCTCGACGAGATCGCCGGCGGTGAGGTGCTCGACCGCTTCGCCGTTCTGCATCACCATCAGCCGCTCGCACATGTGGGTGATGATGGCTAGGTCGTGGCTGACCATCAGGAAGGCCAGCTTGCGCCGCCGCCGGATCTCCTCCAGCAGGTTCAGCACCTCCGCCTGCACCGAAGCGTCGAGCGCGGAGGTCGGCTCGTCGAGCAGCAGGATCGACGGTTCCAGGATCAGGGCACGGGCGATCGCCACGCGCTGGCGCTGGCCGCCCGACAATTGATGCGAATAGCGGAACCGGAAACCGGTGCCCAGGCCGACCTCGTCCAGCGCCCGCTGGATGCGCTTTTCGCCGTCGGCAAAGCCGTGAATGGCGAGCGGCTCCTGCAGCAGGCGGTCGACGGTCTGGCGCGGGTGCAGCGAGCCGTACGGGTCCTGGAACACCATCTGCACCTCGCGGTAAAACGCCTTGTCGCGGCGCGCGCCGAGCGTTTTGCCGTTGACGGCAATAGTGCCCGATGCGGCGGGCGCCAGGCCGGCGATTGCCCTGAGCAGCGTCGACTTGCCGGAGCCGGACTCGCCGACGAGGCCGAACGATTCACCGGATTGCACCTCGAGGCTGACGCCTTTCAGCGCGCGGAAGCGGTCGAACATCACCTCCAGCCTGTCGACGGAAAGGGCTGCCGTCATGCCGCCCACTCCGGCTTGCGGTCGAGTACCGGCAGCGGGTGGCGGTCGGCGCCGATCTTGGGCATGCAGTTGAGCAGGCCGCGCGTATAGGGATGCTGGGCACGGCCGAGCTCGGAGGCCTTGAGCTGTTCGACCACCTTGCCGGCATACATGACGATGACACGATCGCAGAAAGACGAGACCAGGCGCAGGTCGTGCGAGATGAAGATCAGCCCCATGCCGCGCTCGCTGACGAGCCGGTCGAGGATGCCGAGCACGTCGAGCTGCACGGTGACGTCGAGCGCCGAGGTCGGCTCGTCGGCGATCATCATTTCAGGCCCGGCGATCAGCATCATGGCGATCATGGCGCGCTGGCCCATGCCGCCGGAAACCTCGTGCGGATGCAGGTCGAAGACACGGGCCGGATCGCGGATCTGCACAGCCTCCAGCATGGCCAGCGCGCGGTCGCGGGCTTCGGCCCTGGAGACCTTCTCATGCGTACGCAGCGTCTCGACGATCTGGCGGCCGATGCTCATCACCGGGTCGAGCGAATATTTCGGATCCTGCAGGATCATGGCGATACGCTTGCCGCGCAGCGCGCGGCGCTCGCGCGGCGAGGCGGCCAGCAGGTCGATGCCGTCAAAAGCGAGCGTCTTCGCGGTCACCTCGGCCTGCGGCGGGGTGACGCCCATGATGGCGCGGCCGGTCTGCGACTTGCCCGAACCGCTCTCGCCGACGATGCCGAGCCGCTCGCGGCCGAGCGAGAACGAAACGCCGCGCACCGCCTCGATCAGGCCGGTGCGCGTCGGGAAGGTGACGCGCAGGTCGTCGACTTCGAGAAGTGTGCTCATTGGTCGCCGCTTCGGGGATCGAGCGCGTCGCGCAGGCCGTCGCCGAGCAGGTTGAAGCCGAGGCTGACGATGAGGATGGCAAAGCCCGGCGCGCCTGCAACCCACCACTGATCGAGCACGAAGCGGCGGCCCGATGCGATCATCGCGCCCCATTCAGGCAGCGGCGGCTGCGCGCCGAGGCCGAGGAAGCCGAGGCCGGCGGCGGTCAGGATGATGCCGGCCATGTCGAGCGTCACCCTGATGATCAGCGAGGAGATGCAGAGCGGCATGATGTGGCGAAGCACGATGCGGAACGGCGAGGCGCCCATCAGTTGAACGGCCTTGATGTAATCGGAATTGCGCACCGTCAGCGTTTCGGCGCGCGCGATGCGGGCATAGGGCGGCCACGAGGTGATGGCGATAGCAAGCACGGCGTTTTCGATGCCAGGGCCGAGTGCGGCGACGAAGGCCAGCGCCAGGATCAGCTTCGGAAAGGCGAGAAAGATGTCGGTGATGCGCATCAGGATCGCATCGGTCCAGCCGCCGGAGTAACCGGCGACGGTGCCAACCAGCAGGCCGATGGGCGCGGCGATGATGGCAACCAGAACAACGACGTATAGTGTCCAGCGCGAGCCGAAGATGATGCGCGAATAGATATCGCGGCCGAGATCGTCGGTGCCGAACCAGTGCGCCGCACTTGGCGCCAGCAGCCGCGAGCCCTTGAGGTCGCCGAATGTCGGCGAATAGGGCGCCAGCACATCGGCGAAGGCTGCGACCAACAACAAGGCGATGATGATGAGCAGGCCGAGAAACGCCAGCCGGTTGGCGGAGAAGCGCCGCCAGGCCACATAGGCGCGGCCGAGCCTTGCCTGCACGCGCGACGCCGGCCGCTCGCTGAGCAGCCAGTCGCGGCGGGTTTGAATCGCTTCTGCGCTCATCCTGCCTTGGTCCTCATGCTGCCTTGGTCCTTGGGTCGAGCACCCGGTAGAGCAGGTCGGACAAAAGATTGATGCCGATGAAGACCGAGCCGATGATGATGGTTCCGCCAAGCACGGCGTTCATGTCGGCGTTCTGCAGCGAGTTGGTGATGTAGAGGCCGATGCCCGGCCACGAAAACACCGTCTCGGTCAGCACCGAGCCTTCCAGCAGCCCGGCATAGGACAGAGCGATCACCGTAACCATCGGCACCGCGGCGTTGCGCAGCGCATGGCCCCAGATGATGCGCGTTTCCGACAGGCCCTTGGCGCGCGCCGCAACGATGTATTCCTGGGTGAGTTCGTTCAGCATGAAGGAGCGCGTCATGCGGCTGATGTAGGCGAGCGAGAAATAGCCGAGCAGCGAGGCAGGCAGGATGATGTGGCGGAAGGCATCGGCAAATACGTCCCACTGCCGCTGCCAGAGTGCATCCAGCAGGTAAAAGCCGGTAATCGGCGTGAACGTGTATTCGTAGACGACGTCGAGGCGGCCGGGAAAGGCGACCCATTGCAGCTTGGCGTAGAACAGCACCAGCGCCAGCAGCCCCAGCCAGAAGATCGGCACGGAATAGCCGACAAGGCCGATGATGCGCACGACCTGGTCGATGATGCTGCCGCGCCGCACCGCGGCCAGCACGCCGAGCGGCACGCCGATCACCGAACCGATCAGTGTCCCCAGTGTCGCCAGTTCGAGCGTCGCGGGAAAGGCGCGGCGAATATCGGTCATCACCGGATTGGTGGTCAGCACCGAGGTGCCGAAATCACCGTTCAGCGCATGTTTGACATAGATGTAGAACTGCTCGACCAGCGGCAGGTCGAGGCCCATTTCGCGGCGCGTGCGTTCGACGACATTGGCCGGCGCCCGGTCGCCGAGCACCGCCAGCACCGGGTCGATCGGGATCACGCGGCCGATGAAAAAGGTCACGGCGAGCAGACCGAGATAAGTCGTTATCGCGATGACCAGGAACCGGGCGATCGATGAGGCCACGGCAACGGCGCGGGCGCCGCCGCGCCCTGCCGTCACTTCGCTTTCAGCCACACTCATACGGCGCGTCCGCCGCCGTCACTCCTTCGAGACGGGGCCGACGAAGTTGGTGTCGAAGCTCGGGCCGAGTGCAAAGCCCTTGAGGTTCTTGCGCAGGCCGGCCACTTCCAGCTGCTGGTGGATGATGACGAAGGGGCTGGTGTCGAGGATCTTCTTCTGAAGATCCTGGTACATTGCGGCGCGCTTTGCCGCGTCCTTCTCGAGCAGGGCCGCTTCCGTCTGCTTGGTCAGGTCCGGAATGTCCCAGGCGTTGCGCCAGGCCAGCGTCTTGGTCTTGCCTTCATCCGAATTGTCGGGGTTGCTGGCGAAGGTCTGGGCGTTGGAGTTCGGGTCGAAATAGTCCTGGCCCCACTGGCCGATATAGATGTCGTGGTTGCGGGCGCGGTATTTGGTCAGCGTCTGCTTGCCGTCGCCGGGGATGATCTCCAGCTTGATGCCGGCCTGTCCCAGCGTCTGCTGGATCGATTCCGCCATGCCCGTCGTCGGCTGCCCGGTGCGCACGTCCATTGTAACGCTGAAGCCGTCGGCGAGGCCCGCCTTGGCAAGCAGTTCCTTGGCCTTGGCGACGTCGAGCTTGAACGGGTTCTCGTCCAGTTCGCCGAGCACGCCCTTGGGCAGGAAGGTCTGATGGATCTCGCCGATGCCCTTGAGGATGGTCGAGCTCAAGGCGTCGTAGTCGACCAGATATTTGAAGGCCTGGCGAACCTCGGGCTTGGCGAGATTCGGGTTCTTCTGATTGAGGCTGATGTAAAAGACCGTGCCCTTCGGCGCTGAGGTGGTGGTGAGGTCGGCATTCTTGGCGATCGCGTCGAGATCGTTCGGCTCGAGATTGCGGGCAACGTCGATGTCGCCGGCTTCCAGCGCCAGGCGCTGGCCGGAGCTTTCCTTCATGTTGCGATAGATGACCCGGGCAAGCTTTGCCTTTTCACCGTTGTAATTGTCGTTGCGCTCGAGGACGACGGCCTCGTTGGCTCGCCATTCGCGCAGCTTGAAAGCGCCGGAGCCGGCATAGCCGGTCTTCAGCCAGGCATTGCCGAAATCATTGTCCCATTTGTAGTCGGCGCTCGGCGTGACCGCGGCGACATGCTCCTTGACCAGCTTGGCGTCGACGACCGAGGCGACCGTCGCCGACAGGCAGTTCAGCACGAAGCTCGGCGCATAGGCCTTGTCGACGGTGAACTGGAACGTCGTATCATCAACAGCCTTGGCCTTCTCGGTGACGTTGCCGCCATCGATGCCGAACTGGCCGATGATGAAGGCCGGGCTCTTGTCGAGCTTGATGGCGCGCTCGAACGAATAGGCGACGTCCGCCGCCGTGATCGGATTGCCGGAGGCGAATTTGAGGCTGGGCTTGAGCTTGAACGTGTAGGTCAGGCCGTCGTCGGAGACGCTCCAGCTTTCGGCGAGATCGCCTTTGACCTTCGAGGTGTCGCTGAGGTCGAGGCGCACCAGGAGATCGTAGGTGTTGCCGGTGATCTCGGCGGTCGACAATTCGAATGCCTCGCCCGGATCCATGGAGATGATGTCGTCGATGGCGAAACCCTCGACCAGCGTGTCGGCGGGCGTGACCGCGAAGGCAGGCGCACCGGCCAGAAGCAGCGCGGACATGGCCGCGCCCGCGAGCAAGAAGCGGGAGCGTAGAGCAAACTTTTCCATCATCATATTAACTGTTCCCTGTTTTTGTTGACCTGAGTTCCCGGCTCAGGGTTGTGGCATTTCTTGCCGCGTCGAACGGTGATCCCCGGACCGTTGTCTTGGCAATTTTTTGTGCAGTTCCGGTTCACCATATCCGGCGGTTTCGAGCGCGGCAACGAGCATTTGCAGAACCGTCGATTGGGCCAGACCGGCGGTGCGAAAACCCGGCTATTTCAGCGCGGTAACCATCTCGGCGTCGGGAAAGCAGGTGGCGGAACGGCCGTTGCTGGCCTGCCATTTGCCGATCGAGCGGCGCGTCTTGAAGCCGGGCAGGCCGTCGGCGCTGCCGACATCGTAGCCCTTGGCCTCCAGCGCCCGCTGCAGGGCGGCGATGTCGGAGCGGTAGAGCCCGCCGACCGCGCCCCAATTGCCCGAGAAATTGCTGTCGCCATGGGCGATGCGATCGGCACCATGGCCGATGAACAGGGCATAGAGATCGCTGGTGTTATACTGCTTCAGCACGTAGAAATTGGGGGTGACGATGAAGGCCGGGCCGCTGCGCCCGGCCGGCATCAAAAGAAAGCCCTCGGCCTTCAGTTCGCTCGCCGGAAACGGTTTTCCCGACACACGCCTGATGCCCATACCAGCCCATTGCGAAATTTTCTTGCCCTGGTCGGGACCTTCCAGCGAGCACGAGACGCTGTCCGGCACCGTCACCTCGAAGCCCCAGCCGCGGCCCCTGACCCAGCCATAATGCACGAGATAATTGGCGATCGAGGCCAGTATGTCGGGCGTCGAACTCCAGATGTCGGTGCGACCGTCGCCGTCGAAATCGACGGCATGCTTGAGGAACGATGTCGGCATGAACTGCGGCTGGCCGAGCGCACCGGCCCAGGACGATTTCATCGCACCGACCGGGGCAAGCCCGCGCTCGACGATCTCGAGCGCCGCCAGGAGCTCGGTGCGGAAGAATTCCTTCTTGGTCGACATGAACGCCTTGGTACCCAGCACTTCGAAGGCGTCATAAGGCATCTTCGCCGCGCCGAAGCCGCTCTCGCGGCCCCAGATCGCCAGCAGCACTTCGCCGGGCACGCCGTAGCGTTTCTCGATCGCGGCCAGTGTGCTCGCATTGGCCGCCTCGCGGGTGCGGCCGCCGGCGGTCACCGCACGGACTATCTTTTCGGCGAAATAGGCGCCGGGCGAACCGAATTCGGCCTGGTGCTGTTTCTGCGGCGTCGTCGCCTTCTCGCCCGGCTTCACCAGGTCGGGCAGCTTGAGGTTCGGCTTGACGCCGTCGAAGGCGGCATCGAAGGTTTTCCTGGAGATGCCTTTGGCCTTGGCTTCGGGCCAGAGGTCGTTGCCAAGCCAGGCGCGGAACTGGTCGTCGATCTTTGCCGCGGAGGCCGGGGTGGCGAGGAGGAAGGCAAAGAGGACTGCGAGAAAGATCGCCAATCCGCAAAGCCGACGTTCTGTCGCGCCCCCCTCTGTCCTGCCGGACATCTCCCCCACCTGGGGGGAGATTGCCAGCTTTGACGGCGGCGCCTTTTCTCCGGCTTTGAAGGTTAGCGAAAGCCGGCGTGACGTCCGATCTCCCCCCTCGTGGGGGAGATGTCCGGCAGGACAGAGGGGGGCGCGACAGAAGGCAATCATCTCAGAACTACCCTTCCCCGCAACTCGCCTCAAAACACCGTCCGCGAGCGCAGTGCGGCGGCCAGCGTGCCTTCGTCGAGATAGTCGAGCTCGCCGCCGACCGGAACGCCATGCGCCAGGCGCGTCACCTTGATGTTGAAGCCGGAAAGCTGGTCGGTGAGGTAGTGCGCTGTGGTCTGGCCCTCGACGGTGGCGTTGACGGCGAGGATCACTTCCTTGACCTCGCCGCCGGCGACGCGATCGACCAGCGAACGGATGTTGAGCTCATCGGGACCAATGCCGTCGAGCGGCGACAGCGTACCGCCGAGCACATGGTAGCGCACGTTCATGGCTGTCGCCCGCTCCAGCGCCCAAAGGTCGGCCACGTCCTCGACGACGATGAGCGTAGTGGGGTCGCGGCGCGGGTCGGTGCAGATCATGCATGGATCCGAGGTATCGACATTGCCGCAGGTCGAGCAGATGCGCACCTTGTCGACCGCCTCGCCCATGGCGGCAGCGAGCGGCGCCAGCAGCTGCTCCTTCTTCTTGATGAGGTGGAGCGCGGCGCGCCGTGCCGAACGCGGACCGAGCCCCGGCACCTTGGCCAGCAGCTGGATCAGGCGTTCGATCTCGGGACCGGCGATTCGCTTCGACATCGCACCGGTTTAGACCATGATCCCGAAAAGTGGAAACCGGTTTTCGGAAAAGATCATGATCAAACAAGACGATAGAGCCCCATTCCGATCTATCGGAATGATCGGGCTCTAGGATTTTTCAACGGGTTTTGGAACACTGCTAGACGCGCGCTGTTCAACGCGCAAAGAGGCAATCGCTTAGGTTTGCGCCGCCCCTCATTGCCCTGCCGGGCATTTCTCCCCGTATAGTGACGGGGAGAAAGGGCCAACCGCGACCTCGGCACCCTTTTTGCAGCGCCGGAAATTGGCGAAGTCCTTGGCAAAGGCGTCCTTCTCCCCGTCACTATACCTATCGCATTCACACATCTGGGTTGCGCTTTGCGGCGAAGCTCGATTCTATTTCGGCGGGAAAGCCGAAGGAGGATT